>NZ_JAMXXL010000021.1:0-67606 GCF_024129685.1 Acinetobacter lwoffii
CAATCGCAATGGACCCAGGTCTACGTTTTGCGATCCGTGAAGGCGGTCGTACAGTTGGTGCTGGTGTAGTTGCTAAAGTAACTGCATAATCATAGAATAAGACAAGCAGGTTGGAGTTTAGGCTCCAACTTGTTGTTTTGCAGGTCAGTAGTTCAATTGGTAGAGCGTCGGTCTCCAAAACCGAATGTTGGGGGTTCGAGTCCCTCCTGACCTGCCAAGTTTCTAAAAAGACGCTTGATGTCGGCAAAATTGGTCATATAATAAGTCGCGAAACCTACGACGAGTACAAAAATGTCGAATGAAAAATCACGCGACGCATTAGGCGAAGCGGCAATTCCTCAAAGAAATAATCCTGCAGTAGATGTAAGTTCTGGTTCTCCATTAGACATGGTTCTATGGGTTATCGCCTTGATTTTATTGGTTGGTGCAATGATGGTAAACCAATATTTACCAGCGTACTGGGCACCTGCGAATGATATTTGGGTGCGCGTTGGGGTGATTTTGGCTTGTATCGTTGCAGCATTCGGTTTATTATACGCCACCCATCAAGGCAAAGGCTTTATTCGTCTGCTGAAAGATGCACGAATTGAGTTGCGTCGAGTGACCTGGCCTACCAAGCAAGAGACGATGTCCACATCTTGGCAAGTTCTTGTTGTAGTCGTAATTGCATCCATCTTATTGTGGTGTTTTGACTATATTTTAGGCTGGTTAATGAAGTTTATTATCGGGTAAGAGAGCTATGAAACGTTGGTACATTATTCATGCCTATTCAGGTTATGAAAAACAAGTGATGCGTTCGCTTAATGATCGAATCCAGCGTAGCGCTGTTGCCGATAGCTTTGGTGAAGTCCTTGTTCCTACCGAAGAAGTGGTAGAAATGAAGGATGGCAAGAAGCGTAAATCAGAGCGTAAGTTCTTTCCTGGCTATGTCCTAGTCGAAATGGAAATGAACGATGATACTTGGCACATTGTTAAAGAATGTCCAAAAGTTTTAGGTTTTATTGGTGGTACGGCTGAAAAACCGGCACCGATTACGCAAAAAGAAGCAGATGCGATTCTTGCGCGTGTACGCAATACTGGCGAAGCACCTCGTCCTAAGACGATGTTTGAACCAGGCGAAGAATTACTCGTGGTTGACGGTCCATTCACCGACTTTAAAGGTGTGGTGGAAGAAGTTCAGTACGAAAAGTCACGTTTAACGCTGACCATTAATGTATTTAACCGACCAACTCAAGTTGAATTGGAATTTCGTCAAGTCGAAAAATCAGTCTAATTTGTATGGGTTGAAAACGCCTGACTTATTTATAAGTCAGGCATTGTTGTTGTAACGGTATCGTTACTTGAAATCATTGGGGAGCCTTCACCGGCGTTTGCACCCAGAGGTAATTTGAAATGGCTAAGAAGATTGACGGCTATATCAAGCTGCAAGTTCCAGCTGGTAAAGCGAATCCATCTCCACCGATTGGTCCTGCACTAGGTCAACGTGGTGTAAACATCATGGCATTCTGTAAAGAATTCAATGCTGCTACACAAAAAGTTGAAGCTGGTCTGCCAATTCCAGTCGTGATCACTGTGTACAACGACAAGTCGTTCACATTCATCATGAAAACTCCACCTGCTGCTGTTCTTCTTAAGAAAGCTGCTGGTATCCAGAAGGGTTCAGCTGTACCTAACAAAACTAAAGTTGGTAAGTTGACTCGTGCTCAAATCGAAGAAATCGCGACTACTAAAGAACCAGATTTGACTGGTGCTGATTTAGACGCACGTGTACGTACCATTGCTGGTTCTGCGCGTTCTATGGGCTTGGAAGTGGAGCTTTAAGACATGGCTAAATTAACTAAACGTCAAAAAGCGATTGTAGCTGCTGTAGAAGCGCACAAAGTTTACACGCTAGAAGAAGCTGTTGCAGTTTTAGAGAGCCTTCCAGCTCCTAAATTCAAAGAATCTCTAGATATCGCGGTAAACCTAGGTGTTGATCCTCGTAAATCTGACCAAGTTGTTCGTGGCGCGACTACACTTCCTGCAGGTACTGGTAAAACTGTACGTGTAGCTGTATTCGCTCAAGGCGCTGCTGCTGAAGCTGCTAAAGCTGAAGGCGCAGACGTTGTTGGTTTCGACGATCTTGCTGAAAGCATCCAAGCGGGTAACCTTGACTTTGACGTAGTAATTGCTGCTCCAGATGCAATGCGCGTTGTAGGTAAACTTGGTACGATCCTTGGTCCACGTGGCTTAATGCCAAACCCTAAAGTGGGTACTGTAACTCCTGACGTTGCTACTGCAGTTAAAAATGCAAAAGCTGGTCAAGCACGTTACCGCGTAGATAAAGCTGGTATTATCCATGCTGCGATCGGTCAAGTAGGTTTTGAAGCTGCTGCTGTTCGTCAAAACGTTGAAGCACTTGTTGCTGACTTGAAGCGTTTGAAACCTGCTACGTCTAAAGGCGTATACATTCAAAAGATCACTTTGAGCTCAACTATGGGCCCTGGTTTGATCGTTGATGTAGCAAACGTTTCTAAATAAGTCTCGACTTATTACAGAATTTTAAAGCCCTGAAGATGTCTCCTTCTCCCTCTGGGAGAAGGTCGGGAAGAGGGTTAAACCTCTCCCTAGCCCTCTCCTAAAAGGAGAGGGGATAATTTAGGCAAACTTTGAATTGGTAAATGAAAATTTATCAGCGTCAAAGACCGCGGGCGAGGGGAGTTTTATGCTTCTCTCTTAATAGCCCAGCCTGCGTAGACGCGGTGGTGTGATTTGTTCATCCTCCGCGTGTGAGTCCAGTGATGGTCTTGCGAATTGGGAGTGTACTTCGCGTAAGTACATAAATCACCGTTAGGAGGTTTTACAATGGCTCTTCTTATCGAAGGCAAAAAACAGATCGTAGCTGAAGTAGCTGAAGTTGCTTCTACTGCATTTGCTGCTGTTGTTGCTGACTACCAAGGTTTGACTGTAGAGCAGTTAACTACTCTACGTGTTGAAGCGCGTAAACTTGGTGTTACTACACGTATCGTTCGTAACACTTTGGCTAAACGTGCTCTTCAAGATACTCAATTCAATATCTTGAACGACAACCTTGTTGGCCCAACAATCTTAGCTTTCTCGAATTCTGAAGACGACATGGGTGCTGCTGCACGTTTGTTCGAAGAATTCGCTAAAACTAATAAAGCATTTGAACTTAAAGCTGCTGCATTTGATGGCAAACTTTATCAAGGTGCAGAAGTTAGCGTAATCGCGAATCTTCCGAACCAAGAGAAAGCGCTTACTATGCTTGCAAACGTTCTTCAAGCTCCTATTTCGAAATTGGGCCGCTTACTTACAGCGCTTCAAGAGAAAAACGAGTCAGAAGCTGCTTAAGCTCAAACTTAAACACACATCATTCAATACCCATTTGGAGTTAATCTCATGGCTTTAACAAACGAAGAAATCCTAAACGCAGTTGCTGAAAAAACTGTTCTTGAACTTGTTGAACTTATCTCTGCTTTCGAAGAGAAATTCAATGTATCTGCTGCTGCTGTAGCTGTTGCTGCTGGTCCAGCTGCTGCTGCTGCTGAAGAACAAACTGAATTCAATGTTGAATTGACTTCTTTCGGCGCGAACAAAGTTGCTGTAATTAAAGCAGTTCGTGAAGCGACTGGCCTTGGCTTGAAAGAAGCTAAAGACATGGTTGAAGGCGCTCCTGCAGTTCTTAAAGAAGGCGTTTCTAAAGAAGAAGGCGAAGAGCTTAAGAAGAAACTTGAAGAAGCTGGTGCTACAGTTACTCTTAAGTAATTTCTTAAGGGAGCCGGTTTTTTATAATCGGCTCCAAAAATTGGCTGATGGCTCTTGGGTCATCAGCCTTTTTGCGTTACAATAATCGGCTCGATTTTTGTTTGCATGATATAAAAATCATACAAATTGAAAATAAACATAATGAACAAACGTTTACCAATATTTTTCATTAAAAAATATTGATAAGCGTTTTAATACCACTAAAAATTGCAGCATTTGTAAAGAGTGGTGGCCATATCGGCCAGCGTAATTCCTTCTGAGCCCGTTCTGCAGGCGGGCTTGGTTTACACTTTCCGAGGACTCCAGATGGCATACTCATATACCGAAAAGAAACGGATCCGTAAGAATTTTGGTAAATTGCCTAGCGTCATGGATGCTCCGTACTTGCTCGCGATTCAAGTCGACTCGTACAGAACATTCTTACAAGATGGCAAATCACCAAAAAACCGCGAAGATATCGGTCTCCAAGCCGCATTTCGTTCAGTTTTTCCTATTGAAAGTTATTCTGGCAATGCTGCTTTAGAATTTGTTGAGTATAGTCTTGGTAAGCCTGAGTTTGATGTACGCGAATGTATCCTTCGTGGCTCAACTTATGCAGCACCAATGCGTGTAAAAATTCGTTTGATCCTGAAAGATCGTGAAACGAAGTCAATTAAAGACGTACGTGAACAAGAAGTCTATATGGGCGAAATGCCATTGATGACGGATAACGGTACCTTTGTAATTAACGGTACCGAGCGTGTGATCGTGTCACAATTACACCGTTCACCAGGCGTATTCTTTGACCACGATAAAGGCAAGACTCACTCAAGTGGTAAAGTCCTTTATTCAGCACGTATCATTCCTTACCGTGGTTCATGGTTAGACTTTGAATTCGATGCCAAAGACCTCGTCTATGTACGTATTGACCGTCGTCGTAAATTGCTTGCGACTGTGGTACTCCGTGCCTTGGGTTATAGCAACGAAAACATTCTCGACATGTTCTACGAGAAAGTACCTGTGTATCTTGACATGGGTAGCTACCAGATTGACCTGGTGCCTGAACGTTTGCGTGGCGAAATGGCACAATTTGACATCCTGGACAAGGATGGCAAGGCAATTGTTGAGCAAGGTAAACGTATCAATGCGCGTCATGTACGTCAAATGGAAGCTTCAGGTCTTGAAAAACTTGCAGTGCCTGATGAGTACCTGTATGAGCGTATCACTGCTGAAGATATCCCATTAAAAGATGGTGATGTGATTGCGGCCAATACTGTATTAAGCCATGAAATCATGGTGAAAATTGCAGAAGGCGGCGTGAAGCAGTTCAATATTCTGTTCACTAATGATATCGACCGCGGTTCATTCGTTGCAGATTCTCTACGTGCAGATACAACGAGCAATCGTGAAGAAGCATTGGTAGAAATCTACAAAGTGATGCGTCCTGGCGAACCACCAACAAAAGAAGCTGCTGAAAACTTATTCAATAACTTGTTCTTCTCTTCTGAACGTTATGACTTGTCTCCAGTGGGTCGTATGAAGTTCAACCGTCGTTTGGGTCGTCCTTACGAAGTCGGTACAGACCAGAAGTCACGTGAGGTTGAAGGCATTCTCTCGAACGAAGATATCACTGATGTATTAAAAACATTAGTTGAAATCCGTAACGGTAAAGGTGAAGTCGACGATATCGATCACTTGGGTAACCGTCGTGTTCGTTCTGTGGGTGAAATGACAGAAAACCAATTCCGTGTAGGTCTGGTTCGTGTAGAACGTGCTGTTAAAGAGCGTTTATCACAAGCTGAAACTGACAACCTGTCTCCGCAAGATTTGATCAATGCGAAGCCTGTTGCTGCTGCAATCAAAGAGTTCTTTGGTTCAAGCCAGTTGTCTCAGTTTATGGACCAAAACAACCCATTGTCTGAAATCACGCACAAACGTCGTGTTTCTGCGCTTGGTCCCGGCGGTTTGACGCGTGAACGTGCAGGCTTTGAAGTACGTGACGTACATCAAACTCATTACGGTCGTGTATGTCCAATTGAAACACCGGAAGGTCCAAACATTGGTTTGATCAACTCGCTTTCTGTTTATGCGAAATGTAACAACTTTGGTTTCCTGGAAACCCCATACCGTAAAGTGGTTGATGGTCGTGTAACAGATGAAGTTGAATACCTGTCTGCGATTGAAGAAGTAGGCACTGTCATTGCACAGGCCGATTCTGCAATGGATAAAGATGGTAACTTAACAGAAGAGTTTGTATCTGTACGTCATCAAGGTGACTTCGTACGTATTCCTCCTGAAAAAGTAACGCATATGGATGTATCTGCTCAGCAGGTCGTATCTGTAGCAGCGTCACTGATTCCATTCCTAGAACACGATGATGCCAACCGTGCATTAATGGGTTCGAACATGCAACGTCAGGCAGTTCCGACGTTGATTGCTGACAAGCCGCTTGTTGGTACCGGTATGGAAGCGAACGTAGCACATGACTCAGGTGTATGTGTGATCGCTCAACGTGGTGGTCGTATCGAGTTTGTTGATGCGTCTCGTGTGGTTATTCGTGTGAATGAAGACGAAATGATCGCAGGTGAAGCAGGTGTAGATATCTACAACCTGATCAAGTACACCCGTTCGAACCAGAACACTTGTATCAACCAGAAAGTTCTTGTGAACCTGGGCGATAAAGTGGGTCGTGGTGATGTCCTGGCTGATGGTCCATCGACTGATGGCGGTGAGCTGGCACTGGGTCAAAACATGCGCGTTGCGTTCATGACCTGGAATGGTTACAACTACGAAGACTCGATCTTACTTTCTGAGCGTGTACTTCAGGAAGACCGTTTAACGTCTATTCATATCCAGGAATTGTCATGTGTTGCACGTGATACCAAACTGGGTGCGGAAGAAATCACTGCTGATATTCCGAACGTAGGTGAAGCTGCTCTGTCTAAACTGGACGAGTCAGGTATTGTTTACATCGGTGCTGAAGTAACTGCTGGGGACATCCTTGTAGGTAAAGTAACCCCTAAAGGTGAAACACAGCTTACTCCAGAAGAAAAATTGCTACGTGCAATCTTCGGTGAAAAAGCGGCTGACGTAAAAGACTCATCTTTACGCGTTCCATCAGGTACAAAAGGTACTGTGATTGACGTTCAAGTGTTTACACGTGACGGTCTTGAAAAAGACGAACGTGCTCAAGCAATTGAAAAAGCACAATTGGACGCATACCGTAAAGACTTGAAAGAAGAATTTAAAATCTTCGAAGAAGCTGCACGTGAACGTGTAATCCGTCTACTGAATGGCCAAGAGTCGAATGGTGGCGGTACAACTAAACGTGGCGACAAACTGTCTGAAGACGTGTTGTCTGGTTTAGAGCTTGTTGATCTTCTTGAAATTCAACCAGTTGATGAAGCAATTGCTGAACGTTTAACTCAAATTCAAGTGTTCTTGAAAGAGAAGAGCTTCGAAATTGACGAGAAATTTGCTGAGAAAAAACGCAAACTTTCTACAGGCGATGAACTGACGACTGGCGTATTGAAAGTAGTTAAAGTTTATCTTGCTGTAAAACGTCGCATCCAGCCGGGTGATAAGATGGCGGGTCGTCACGGTAACAAAGGTGTTGTATCAAACATCTTGCCGGTAGAAGACATGCCACATGATGCCAACGGCGTACCTGTTGATATCGTATTGAACCCGCTTGGCGTACCATCGCGTATGAACGTGGGTCAGATTCTTGAAACTCACTTGGGTATGGCGGCGAAAGGTCTTGGCGATCAAATCGACAAGATGATGAAAGAGCAACGTACTGTACTTGAGCTTCGTGATTTCCTAGACAAGATTTACAACAAAGTTGGTGGCGAGCAAGAAGATCTTGATAGCTTGACTGATGAGGAAATCTTGAAACTTTCTGGCAACTTGCGTGCTGGTGTGCCTTTGGCTACTCCTGTATTCGATGGTGCTGAAGAAGGTCAGATCAAAGAGTTGTTACAACTTGCAGGCCTATCTAGTACTGGTCAGACCGTATTATATGATGGTCGTACTGGTGAGCGTTTCGATCGTCCGGTAACTGTTGGTTACATGTACATGCTGAAACTGAACCACTTGGTTGATGACAAGATGCATGCGCGTTCAACTGGTTCTTACTCTCTAGTAACGCAACAGCCGCTTGGTGGTAAAGCACAATTCGGTGGCCAGCGTTTCGGTGAGATGGAAGTCTGGGCACTAGAAGCTTACGGTGCAGCATATACTCTACAAGAAATGCTGACTGTGAAATCGGATGACGTTGAAGGCCGTACCCGTATCTACAAGAACATTGTGGATGGCAACCATTATATGGACCCGGGCATGCCTGAATCGTTCAACGTATTGACCAAAGAGATCCGTTCTTTAGGTATCAACATTGAACTGAAAAATGGTGACTAAGAATCTCCATTAAATCTCCCCAAACCCCTCTTTGATAAAGAAGGGCTTCCCCCCTTAACAAAGGGGGATTGAGGGGGATTCTTGGGATTCCCAATTCAGTTAAAAAACAATATTTGTGACCCAGTTGTTGAGTGAAAATCTCCACAACACACGGAGAAAAAAATTGAAAGACTTGCTCGATATCATGCGCAAAAAGACGGATTCAGACGGTCATGCTCCAGTAGAGTTTGACCGCATCCGTATTGGTCTTGCGTCACCAGAAATGATTAAGTCATGGTCTCACGGTGAAGTTAAAAAGCCAGAAACCATTAACTATCGTACGTTCAAGCCTGAACGTGATGGTTTGTTCTGTGCCAAAATCTTTGGTCCAGTGAAAGATTACGAATGCTTGTGTGGTAAATACAAGCGTATGAAATACAAAGGCGTCATTTGTGAAAAATGTGGCGTTGAAGTAACAACTGCGAAAGTTCGTCGTGAACGTATGGGTCACATCGAGCTGGCTTCTCCAGTTGCACACATCTGGTTCTTGAAATCATTGCCTAGCCGTATCGGTCTATTATTAGACATGACGCTACGTGATATTGAACGTGTATTGTATTTCGAATCTTATGTAGTGACCGATCCGGGTATGACTCCATTTGAGAAATACCAACTTCTAAATGATGAAGAATACTTCAATGCATTAGAAGAACACGGTGATGAATTCACAGCGAAAATGGGTGCTGAAGCGGTTCAAGACTTGTTGAAAGACATCGATCTTGAAGCTGAAATTGCACGTCTTCGTGAAGAAATTCCTGTTACAACTTCAGAAACCAAGCTGAAAAAAGCGTCTAAGCGTTTGAAGTTGATGGAAGCATTCAACGATTCGAACAACAAGCCAGAATGGATGGTGTTAACTGTACTTCCAGTTCTTCCACCAGACCTCCGTCCGCTTGTACCACTTGAAGGTGGTCGTTTCGCGACTTCTGACCTGAACGATCTTTATCGTCGTGTGATCAATCGTAACAACCGTTTGAAGCGTCTTCTTGACCTTGCAGCGCCAGACATCATCGTACGTAACGAAAAACGTATGTTACAAGAGTCTGTAGATGCATTGCTGGATAACGGTCGTCGTGGTCGTGCAATTACCGGTTCGAACAAGCGTCCGCTTAAATCTTTGGCAGACATGATCAAAGGTAAGCAAGGTCGTTTCCGTCAAAACTTACTTGGTAAGCGTGTTGATTACTCTGGTCGTTCGGTCATTACTGTTGGTCCAAACCTGCGTTTGCACCAATGTGGTCTTCCTAAGAAAATGGCCCTTGAACTGTTCAAGCCATTCATCTTTGCGAAACTACAAGCTTCTGGTCAAGCAACCACCATTAAAGCTGCGAAGAAAATGGTTGAGCGCGAGACTCCAGAAGTTTGGGACGTTCTTGCTCACGTGATTCGTCAACATCCAGTGATGTTGAACCGTGCGCCAACTCTTCACCGTTTGGGTCTTCAAGCATTTGAACCGATCCTGATCGAAGGTAAAGCGATCCGTCTACACCCACTCGTATGTGCTGCGTTTAACGCCGACTTCGATGGTGACCAAATGGCGGTACACGTACCATTAACACTTGAAGCTCAGCTTGAAGCTCGTGCGTTAATGATGTCGACCAACAACATCTTGTCTCCAGCGAACGGTGAGCCCATCATCGTACCGTCTCAGGACGTTGTCTTGGGCTTGTATTACATCACGCGTGATGCAATCAATGCCAAAGGTGAGGGCATGGTGTTCGCGGATACTCACGAAGTAAACCGTGCACTGGCAACAGGTCAGGTTGATCTACACGCTCGCGTTAAAGCACGTGTACACCAGACTGTGATCGACGAAGATGGTAACCGTGAACAGCAAACCATTATTGTAGATACGACGCCTGGTCGTTGCCTACTTTGGGAAGTTGTGCCTGAAGGTATGGATTTCCAGCAAATTAACGTTGAGATGACCAAGAAAAATATCTCGAAGTTAATTAACTCTTGCTACCGTAAATTGGGTCTGAAAGATACTGTTATCTTCGCTGACCAGTTGATGTACTTGGGCTTCCGTCAAGCGACGCGTTCAGGTGTATCTGTCGGTATGGAAGACATGGTTATTCCACCGCAAAAACAAGCAATTATTGGTAAAGCGGAAGCTGAAGTTCGTGAAATCGAACAACAGTTCGAACAAGGTTTCGTAACTGCTGGCGAGCGTTATAACAAAGTGGTCGATATTTGGGCGCGTACCAATGACCAGGTTGCTAAAGCGATGATGGACAACTTGTCATTCACGACTGTTAAAAACAAACAGGGTGAAGACGAGAAGCAAAAATCATTCAACTCGATCTATATGATGTCTGACTCAGGTGCCCGTGGTTCGGCAGCTCAGATTCGTCAGTTGGCGGGTATGCGTGGTTTGATGGCGAAGCCGGATGGCTCGATCATTGAAACGCCTATTAAAGCGAACTTCCGTGAAGGTTTGACCGTACTTCAGTACTTCATCTCGACACACGGTGCGCGTAAAGGTTTGGCCGATACAGCATTGAAGACTGCGAACTCTGGTTACTTGACTCGTCGTCTGGTAGACGTTGCGCAAGACTTGGTCATTACCGAGCCGGATTGTGGTACGTATGACGGTCTGGTCATGACTCCGTTCATTCAAGGTGGCGATGTCATCGAAAACCTGGGTGCACGAGTATTGGGTCGTGTGGTTGCTGAAGATGTGAAACGTGTAGGTACAGACGAAGTTCTGCTTCCACGTAATACGTTAATTGACGAGAAATTGGCGACGTTTATCGAAAGCCAGGGTGTCGACGAAATTAAAGTACGTTCAGTCGTGAACTGTGCGTCTACCTTCGGTGTATGTGCGAAATGTTACGGTCGTGACCTAGCACGTGGTCATCAGGTGAACCCGGGTGAGTCTGTTGGTGTAATGGCAGCTCAATCGATTGGTGAGCCAGGTACACAGTTAACGATGCGTACCTTCCACGTCGGTGGTGCTGCGAGCCGAACTTCTGCTGCAAACAGTGTACAAGTTCGTAACCAAGGTACAGTACGTTTCCACAACGTGAAAACAGTACAACATGCCAAAGGTCATTTGGTGTCGACTTCACGTTCAGGTGAAATCGGTATTGCGGATGATTTAGGTCGTGAGCGCGAGCGCTATAAACTGCCTTACGGTGCGTCTATCTTGCTGAAAGATGGCGAAGCTGTAGAAGCAGGCGGTATTGTGGCGACTTGGGATCCGCATACACATCCATTGGTAACAGAAGTTGCTGGTAAAGTACGTTTCAGCCAGATTGCTGATGGCGTGACGGTTACTTCTAAAACTGATGATGCAACAGGTATGTCAACCATTGAAATCTTGCCAGTGACTTCACGTCCTGCGTCAGGTAAAGATTTGCGTCCTGCTGTTGTGTTGGATACCGTTGATGGTGGTGAACAGTTCTACTTCCTGCCACAGAACACGATTCTTTCTGTTCGCGATGGCGAAACGATTGGTGTCGGTGATGTCATCGGTCGTGTACCACAAGAAACTTCACGTACCCGTGATATTACCGGTGGTCTGCCGCGTGTAGCTGACTTGTTCGAAGCACGTAAGCCAAAAGAGCATGCAATCCTTGCAGAAGTGTCGGGTGTTGTAAGCTTTGGTAAAGAGACCAAAGGTAAGAACCGTCTGGTGATTACGCCGGATGATGGCTCTGAGATTTATGAAGAGCTGATTCCGAAATGGCGTACGATTAACGTGTTCGAAGGCGAACATGTGAACCGTGGTGAAACTATTTCTGATGGTCCACAGAACCCGCACGATATCTTACGTTTGAAAGGCGAAGTTGCGCTTACAAACTACATCGTGAACGAAGTTCAGGACGTATATCGTCTGCAAGGTGTAAAAATCAACGACAAGCATATTGAAGTCATCGTACGTCAAATGCTGCGTAAAGTTGATATCACTGATGGCGGCGATACCAGCTTTATCAAAGGCGAACAAGTGGATTACATCCGCGTTGTTCAAGAAAACCAAGCAGTTCTTGCACAAAACAAGTTCCCTGCGAAGTTTGAACGTCAATTGATGGGTATTACCAAAGCATCGCTTTCTACTGACTCGTTCATCTCTGCTGCATCGTTCCAGGAAACCACGCGTGTGTTAACTGAAGCGGCTGTAACAGGTAAAGAAGATGACTTACGTGGCTTGAAAGAGAACGTAGTTGTAGGTCGCCTGATCCCAGCGGGTACAGGTTTGGCTTACCACCTGGAGCGTCGTCGTCAAGAAGCAGAAGCTGCAGAATTTGAACTGCACAATGACTTCTCTGATGTAGACCAAGCGCTTAGCCAGGCATTTAACGAAGAATTCTAATTCGAGTTAAAGCTGAGAAAAGAGACGCCTTCGGGCGTCTTTTTTTGTCTAAAATTTATAAATAAGACAGCTTGAACAGAAGAATAATCCATTGATATTTACAAAACTCAGCAGGAATACCGAGAGAAGTAACACGCTACAGATTTTAGTTTCATAAAATGAAGATAAGCTTAATTAAAGCAAGACAGGAAGGCCAAGGTCATGAAAAAATTAATAGGTGTTATGGCAGTTGCCACTCTTTCCACCTTTATGTTGGCGGGTTGTGAAAGTATGTCTGCCAATGAGCAACGGATCGGTGCTGCGGCCCTTGGTGGTGCAGTCGGTGGTGGTGTTGGTAATAAAGTCGGCGGTGGCGTTGGTGCAGCTGTTGGTGGTGGTGCCGGTGCTGCAGTGGGTAGTAAATCCCAAGGCGGTTCAAACCGTAATGCGACCTATAGTGGTGTAGGTGGTGCTGTTGGTTCCGCAGTCGGTAAAAGCATCTTCGGTGGTAATGCGGGTGCTGCAATCGGTGGCGCAATCGGTGGTGGTGCCGGTGCTGCGATTGAACAGGATAACCGTCGTCGTTAAGTCGAAAGTCACTTCAGATTCATCTAGATTTAAAAGCGCCAATGTGGCGCTTTTATCTTATTTAGGAGCGTTAATTTTCCCTTTGCTCTGTTTACGCCGGATATATACTGTTTTTTCTACTTCGGCAATTCTGACCCCGGCTTCATCATAAATATTCAGCTGATAATGTCGATACACTGGCGCATTATCGGCTGCCAGATTGATAATCGTGGCAATTTCTTCAGCAGAAATCCGAATGTCCGCCACCACTGTGCCGCGACCCGGTGCCAAAAACTGAATGCTGGCGCCTTTATCCCAGACCAGATATTTCGGCCCCAAATGATGCATCAGCAATAACATGTAAAAGGGATCGACCATCGAATACAGGCTGCCACCAAAATGCACACCGACAATATTCTGGTTTTTACGGGTCAGCGGCATTTTGACCCGAACGTGATAATTATTAAAATCAATCTTATTAATTTCAATGCCTGCACCACGATAAGGGGCATAGCGGTTCAGAATAAATTTTGAAACCAGAGGCAGTTTTTGAATTTTCTGGAATAGGCTCATACTGACATTCTTTTTGCGGCTGTGATTATGCATACTAGAGCAACAAAAATGCGCTGGCATTGATCAATCATGCCGATTTATAAACTAAGTGGTCAATAATAAAAACAGGATCAAAAGATGGAAATGCACATGCAATGGGTCGATACGACGGATCAGCAGCGTCTCTGTGTCAAAACTTATGGACAACCAGAACAGCCGGCCTTGGTACTGGTTCATGGCTATCCTGATCATCAAGCGGTTTGGGAGCCAGTCATTGCTCATTTGAGTCAGGATTATTTTGTGGTGACCTATGATGTCCGTGGCGCAGGGGAGTCCAGTATTCCCAAAAAAATCTCCGATTACCGCTTGGCCCGTTTAAGTCAGGATCTGGATGAGGTGGTGAATAAGATATTGCCGAATCGAGCTTTTCATCTGGCCGCGCATGACTGGGGCTCAATTCAGTCCTGGGAATCTGTCACCGATCCACGCTTCAAAGGACGAATTCTGTCTTATAGCACCTTGTCTGGACCATGTCTGGATCATGCCGCTTTCTGGATGCGTGAACAGTTCCAGCAAAACAAGGCAAAATTCTTAAAGCAAATGAGCAAGTCCTGGTATATTGCTGTGTTTCAGTTGCCCTTGGTGGCGCCATTGGCCTGGAATTTTTTTAATCCGCAGCGTTGGAGCAAGATCGTGCAGCAACTGGAAAGACACGATAATCTGCCACTCAACACGCATATTGTCAAAGATGGCAAATATGGTGTGAACCTGTACCGGGCCAATTTTTTGCCACGCTTAACTCAACCACGGCAGCGTTTTGCCATCTGTCCGGTACAGGCAATTGTGCTGAAATATGACCAGTTTGTCGGGCCAGATCTGGTCGATGAGATGTCCAAATGGGCGGATGACTTCTCCAAAGTAGAACTGGCTGCCAATCACTGGGCGATTCTAAGTCAGCCGGAGCAAGTGGCTCAATTGATTGATGAGTTTATTCAGCGTAAATCTGTTGTCATCACTTGATAGGCCACTCCGCGAAACATGAACCCACCAGAAAAAAGTGGCGGAATTTTTATCCGCATTTTCTGATAAAATAGCCGCTTTCTCTCTATTCCGATTCATTATGTTCGCAATTCTTGCTGCTATTGGAGTCATGTTCGGACTCTCGTTGGCACGTGTACCTGTGGTTTTTGCCCTGGTCATTGGTGCTGTTACAGGTGGTTTATTGGCAGGTCTGGGCCTGCAGGGAACCTTGGACGCGTTTAACAATGGTTTGGGTGGTGGTGCCAAAATTGCCTTGGCTTACGGTATTTTAGGTGCATTTGCTTTGGCTCTGGCGCGTTCGGGTTTACCGGATTTACTGGCTTATAAAATGATCAGCACCTTAAAAGGTGAGGCCGATTTTAAAGCGCAAAACCGGGTGAAATATCTGATCTTCTTCACGGTTGCTATTGCAGCCGTGTTCTCGCAGAACGTCATTCCCGTGCATATTGCCTTCATTCCGGTACTGATTCCGCCGCTATTGATTGTATTTAACCATTTACAACTGGATCGCCGTTTGGTGGCCTGTTTGCTGACCTTTGGTCTGGTTGCCACCTATATGCTCATTCCAGTCGGTTTTGGCGCGATCTTCCTGAATGATATTCTAGGTCATAACATCAATACCTTTGGTAAGCCTTATGGTTTTGAAATTACTTATGATCAGATTCCCTCTGCAATGGTCATTCCGGTCATTGGCATGCTTGTCGGGTTGTTGATTGCCATTTTCTTCTCTTACCGTAAACCACGTCTCTATAAAGATATTCATGTCGAAGAACAGCAAAGTATTTCTGCTGAACTCGGAGTAGAGCAAAACCTTAAACCTGAAATTTCGAAATTCACCATCTGGATGGCCGGCCTTGCAGTCGTAGCAACATTGGCTGTACAGCTGTATTCAGATTCAATGATTCTGGCAGGTTTAGTCGGTGTTGCGATTCTAAGCTGTGCCGGCATTTTCAAGTGGAAAGAAGCGGATGATGTGATCATTACCGGTATGCGCATGATGGCGCTGGTCGGCTTTATCATGATTGCAGCACAAGGTTTTGCCGCCGTGATTGAAGCGACCAATCAGGTACCTGCACTGGTTGAAGCATCGGTCAACTGGATTGGTGACAGTCAGGCACTGGCAGCGTTCCTGATGTTGCTCATCGGCCTGTTGATTACCCTAGGCATTGGTTCATCATTTTCAACCGTGCCGATTCTGGCCATCATCTATGTACCGCTGTGTATCCAGTTTGGTTTCAGCCCGGCTGCGACCATTGCGATTATCGGGACTGCGGCGGCTTTAGGCGATGCCGGCTCTCCAGCGTCAGATTCAACTCTAGGCCCAACATCCGGTCTGAATATGGATGGTCAGCATGACCATATGAAGGATAGTGTGGTTCCAACCTTCATTCATTTTAATATTCCGCTTATCATCTTTGGGTGGATTGCAGCCATGGTTCTGTAAGTAAATTTCAATCTGCTCTGATAACTATTGGAGCAGATTTATCTGGATTTAAAATAAATAATAAGATGTATTTAAAATATATGTTTAAATAAAAATTAATATAAACCTGATTATTTTAGTCTGAATAAATTCATGTTTATCCGATTAATATACTGGGTATTTAAAACCAACCAATCTAGTCAATTTAAAATAAATTATTTTTTAAATCAGTATGTTAAATAATAATTAAAAATTAGTTTTATAATCCTTATTGCATATTATTTTCCCTCGTGTTTATTATTAATTAAGATTTATTTTCTTAATAATTATTCTTCCTGTGGGTATTTTAAAATGTTAAAGCAAGTAGCTCTAATTGCATTAATGGGTCTTTCTGCATCTGCGATGGCAGGTCAATGGCAGGTGAAAGTTGGTGCCAGTTCTTTAGCACCATCAAGTGACACTGAAATTGCACCAGGTTTAGTCGTAGAAGCGGATCAAGAATATGGTTTTACGCCTTCGGTCGAATACTTCTTTAATGACAATATCTCTGCAGAACTTTTATTAGCCACGCCATTTAATCACGATATTTCTCTTCAAGGTGTGGGTAAGGTGGCTAAGATCAAACATCTGCCGCCTACAATTACTGCTAAATATAACTTTAAAAATGCAACACGTTTTACGCCATATATTGGTGTAGGTGGCACAGCTTTTATTGCTTGGGATGAAGAAGGTCTGGCTAAAGATGTGAAAGAGGAATTTGGTTTGGCAGGTCAGGTCGGTTTTAATTATCAGCCAGCCGATGCCAAAAACTGGGGGGTATTTGCTGACGTGCGCTATGCAGATTTGAGTCCTGAAGTGACTTTAGATGATGCTGATAATACTAAATTCGACTTGAATATTGATCCTTGGGTTTACACGATCGGTTATAGCTACAAGTTCTAAATTCTAACCTTGCTCAACAAAAAAGTCTCATCTTGAATGAGACTTTTTTTTCAAAATAACAACGATTTATAACTTATTGAAATTGAGCAGATCGGCAATGTTCAACTATATTAAAATGAATAAAGTAAATATTAATTGAATACGACTTAATAATTGAATAATAAGGAAGATCAGCATGAG
The DNA here is from genome assembly GCF_024129685.1 of Acinetobacter lwoffii. Taxonomy (GTDB): domain Bacteria; phylum Pseudomonadota; class Gammaproteobacteria; order Pseudomonadales; family Moraxellaceae; genus Acinetobacter; species Acinetobacter lwoffii_X. The sequence goes on from NZ_JAMXXL010000021.1 coordinate 17,199, forward strand.
GTTTTTAAACCAAGGTATTTTAATCTTCTTCAGCCTGCTGGCAGGGTCTGCCTATGCGGCGAGTTTTGATTGTCAGAAAACTGAAACCGTGACAGAGAAAGCGATTTGTGAACATCGTCTGCTCAATGATGCCGATGTCAAGATGAGCACCAGCTATCATATTTTGCGCCGTATGGTGCCTATGGGAACCCGCTCGGTGATCCAGCGCGATCAGGTGAAATGGCTACAGTTTCGTGACCGCTGTCAGGAATCTGTGTCTTGTCTGAGTCAGGTTTATAATATGCGCCAGCAGCAAATAGACCTGCAATTTCAACGTATTTATAAGCTTGGGCCTTATTAGGACTTAAACCTAAGCCTTTACAAATCCAAGCCATTTTAGATCAAACGATCCTTTATAAAGTATCTTGAGAAAAAATATACAACTGGCTATTGAAAATTTAGCAACTCACTCCATTCATATAGGCAACAGTATTGACCTGTATTTAAAATAAAAGGAGTGATTAATGAGCGAGTCTAGCGCACAAAAACATAGTTTCCAGGCTGAAGTGGCTCAGTTACTACATCTCGTGACCCATTCGCTTTATTCAAACCCTGAAATTTTCCTACGCGAATTGATCTCGAATGCCTCAGATGCATGCGACAAATTACGTTTTGAAGGGATTAACCATCCCGAATTTTATGAAAATGATCCGGATCTGCGCGTTCGTGTCAGTCTGGATGCAGACAATAAAACCATTACCATTTCAGATAACGGGATCGGCTTAAGCGAACAGGAAGCTATTGATAATTTAGGGACTATTGCCAAATCAGGCACCAAAGACTTTATGTCCAAACTGACCGGCGATCAAAAAGCTGATGCCCAGCTAATTGGCCAGTTTGGTGTCGGTTTCTATTCCGGTTTTATTGTGGCTGACAAGATCACGGTAGAGTCGCGTCGTGCTGGCACAGATGTCTCTGAAGGGGTGCGCTGGATCAGTGGCGGAACCGGTGAGTTCGAAGTTGAACAGATCACGAAACAAGGACGTGGTACCGATATTATTTTGCATCTCCGTGACGATGCGCTAGATTATTTGCAAAGCTATAAAGTGAAGCAGATTATCAATAAATATTCAGACCACATCAGCCTGCCAATCCAGATGCAAAAAGAAGTCTGGCAGGAAGAAGAAGCGGCTGAAGGTGAAACTGCTCAAGGTGGCCAATATGTCAAAACCGATGAGTGGGAAGCCATTAACTCAGCCAGTGCATTATGGACTCGTAACAAGTCTGAAATCACTGAAGAGCAGTATGTCGAGTTCTACAAGAACTTAAGCCATGATTTCGCAGCGCCATTGGCTTGGGCGCATAATCGGGTTGAGGGCAGCACTGAATATACCCAGTTATTATATATTCCAAGCAAAGCGCCACATGATATTTTCACCCGTGAATCCAAAGCTGGTATCAAACTGTATGTGAAACGCGTGTTCATTATGGATGATGCAGATAACCTGATTCCAAACTATCTGCGCTTTGTGCAAGGTGTGGTGGACAGTGCCGATCTGCCATTGAACGTGAGCCGTGAATTACTGCAAGAAAGCCGTGATGTAAAAACCATCCGTGAAGGCAATACCCGCCGTATCCTGACCATTTTGGATAATCTGGCTAAATCTGAAGATGAAAAAGATCAGGCAAATTTCAAGACCTTCTATCAGGAATTTGCTTCAGTATTGAAAGAAGGTCTGGGCGAAGATTTCAGTAACCGTGAACGTATCTTAAAACTGCTGCGTTATGCGACGTCGACCAATGATGAAGTCAGCACATCATTGGCAGACTATAAAGCACGTATGAAAGATGGGCAGAAAGCCATTTATTATGTGACTGCAGATAGTCTGAATGCTGCGAAAAATTCACCACAACTGGAACTGTTCAAGAAAAAAGGCATTGAAGTTCTGTTGATGACTGAACGCGTGGATGAATGGGCGATGAACTTCGTGAATGAGTTCGATGGTACACCATTGCAAAACGTATCTAAGGGTGCGGTTGACTTAGGTGACCTTCAGGATGCGGAAGAGAAGAAAGCCCTTGAAGAAGCCGCAGCCCAGTTTAAACCGGTGGTGGATAAGTTGACGGATTCATTAAAAGACAAGACCAAAGAAGTGCGGGTGACGACGCGTCTGGTCGATTCTCCGGCTTGTCTGGTGACTGGCGAAGGTGAATTGTCTCCACAGCTGATTCGTATGCTGAAAGATGCGGGTCAACCTGTGCCGGATATCAAGCCGATTCTGGAAATTAACCCGGGACATCCGTTGGTGAAAAAACTGGATGGCTCAGCGCAGTTTGATGATCTGGCCAATGTGATCTTCGACCAAGCGGTGATTGCAGAAGGTGGATTACCAGAAAATCCTGCTGAATATGTCAAGCGGATTAATAGTTTGCTGCTTGCTTAAGTGCTGATATATTGAATGAGAAAATCCCTCTTCGGAGGGATTTTTTATGCCTGCTTCATTTTTCATTTCTAGAAATGATCTGGAAAAACGATAGAGAGAATAAAAAAATACCTTCGAATCATAAATCTATATTTTAGATTATTAATTAATTTTTAATTTATAATTGCGATCATTAAGCAAAGAGAGAGAATGTTATGAAATCTAAGCTGATGATCAGTATGGGCGCTGTAATCCTGATGTCGATGAGCCAGTTTAGTCTAGCGGCACCTGCTGCAGAAAAAGTGGTACGCACAGATCGCATTAGCTTTTATAAAACAGCAAAAGTAAACGTAACAAAACCGAAACGTGTACAACGTAGCGATCATATTCGCTTCACTATGCCGGTGATGGAACAACCCTCATTGCAGCAAAAACGTGTGCTACGCAGTGATCGTATTATCTTGAATAAAACCAGCTAATACTTGCCACGCTGATTGCCTCAGTAATATTGAAAAAAGCCCATGAATGATGGGCTTTTATTATTTTCTCGTATCAGTCAGTTTAAAATAACGCTTCTAAACGCACCAAAGCTCCGACATAGTGATCACGATCTTCGCGATGATCATTCAAATAGTTCAGGTCGGTCTGGACAAAAAACCATTCACGTAAAAAAGGTTGTCTCCACGACACATAGGGGCCCCAGCGGTTGAGACGCAGATCCTTGTCATTTAGATAACCACCGGTATAAATGCCGTAACTGAAACGGTTGTCCTGAAAAAACTGATGTTGCCTGAAGGTGTAGTTGTCCCAGGTCAGATCATCGTCTTGATCATCTGCATAAGTCAGACTAAGCTGATTGGAGAAAAAGGCCTGATTGGGACGGGCATGGATTAGCTCCAGATTGGTCCGTAAATAGTTTTCGCTTTGAATGCCGTAGCGATAAATCTGTTCGGCATGAAAAGAGTAGTCATTTTCCAGCGTCCAATCTTTACTGGCTTTGACACGCAGGTAAATATCATCTCCAGAACGCAAGCCCAGATCCAGATCGGTTTCGAAAGGAATGCGATCTGACCATTCAGACCAACGTAAGGCAAAAGAGCTGTTATCTTCACGTGCACGTTTAGTATCCAGACGTTTATCTCCGGAAGTGGCAGGATTTTCATTGGTAATCGCGACATTACTGTCTAATTCATTGTCCAGACTGTCATCACCAAAAACCACACTCAGCTTTTGTTCCAAGGTCGGAAGCTTGATCTTGCCGCGGATTCGGGGCTTAATCTCATAGCCTTCATATTCATCCCAGCGATTATCTAGAATGATCCGTAATGTGGCTGCAGCTGGCTGATCCGGATCGGTTTCACCAAACCAGTTATCAATTTTATGTGCAGTACGATCAGCCCATTCGCGGATGCCTTTCTGTTTTTGATCCGCCCATGAATAATTTTCTGTCTCTAGCGTGGATGGAACGATGGCGACACTTGATTGCTCTGGCAGAACTGTTGGTGTTGCATCGATCAAACGTGGAATCTGATCCAGTAAGCCTGATCGGCTGGGCTCTGTATTTGTTGAACTGGCAGGAGCAGCTGTGACTGAATTTGCCCAGGACATGCTACCGCTCATTCCTAGGCCCAGAGAGAGCAGTAAAGTTTGAGTAATCCTGTTTATTTGCATGAGATATTTGTTGCTCTTGTATGCTTATATTTAGCTGTAGTTTTCTAAAAAATCGCCTTAAAAAGCAAGTTAAAGCTACAAAATAACAGCAATTATTCAATCATTTGAGCCTGAATTTCCCGATAAAGTTCCAGCACATGAATCGGTTGCGGCATTGTTAAAATAATATTGTGAATATTCTGCCAATTTAGCTGTTTGTCGCGTTGCAGCAAGATGTGTGGATAGGCCAGCTCCTTCTCTGCCATAGACATGCGTTTTTCACCATGAATCACTCGGATTTTTTGATGTTCCTGCAGTAAGAGTACAGGAGTAGAAAAATTCGCAGCAGCTTCTTGAAACGAGATAAATTTTTGCTTCTGAATAAACTGGGCGGGTATAAAAGGATGGTAATCTGGCTTTGTCCAGACTGTTTCAGCCTGCTGCAAGTAAGCCGTTGAAAAAAGCTCGAGTTGCATGAACCTGATGCTTATAACAGACCAGGCCAGTGATTTAATCGCAGCAGCCTGGCGTTGATGGTGGGTAAGCCAATGTTGAATACAATAGTGAGCCTGCAACTGACTCGGTACCCCTAAGAGCATCAGATATTTAACAAACTGGCCTTGCAGATTCAGTTGTTCAACCAAATAAACCTGACGTGCCTGCCAATTATCTTCTGCTGCATAATACAGTGCGATATCCAAATAGGCAGGATGTTCGATCTTCTCAGTCATTTCTAAAGCACAGAGCCGCTGGATATTGGTTTCTTCTAAGCCTAAAGGGTGTACATGGGCGTTTAGTTCGCCTAGTTGAATCTGTGCAGGGAATTGAATCAATTCGGAGGCTGTGATCTGTTCTTGCGGAATGGTCGTTTCAGTTTTTAACTGAGGATTTAACGCCTCGCGTTCAATTTGTATCTGATTGGTTGACTCATCTGAGCGATTTAATTCTAGTGCATGAATTCTTACGCGCGGCCGTCCCCGATGATATTTGGTTGTTTCCATAGAATTGCAGCTGGTTTCAGCTTCGTGTAAGGATAAGGCTGGAACGATCAAGGGTGGATCCTGTTTCAGGCAAGAAAATCGTTGCTGTTGTTGCAACAGCCAGATATAGCAGTGTTGCAATTCAGCCCATTGGCTGTGCAGGGCAGGAGATTGGGGAGCCGGAATCAGCCAAATTTGCCAGCCACGTTCAGGATGATGTAAAACTGCCCAGCCTGAATCCGGATGGGCAGACAGTGCTTGTTCCAGTGCTAAGATTTCGGTGAAATAGCCACGAAAGCTTAGATGATAAGACGTATTAGCAGAAAATTGGTAAGCAACAAGTTCAGGTTGAGTGCGGGCCTTAAATGCTGAAATCTGGGTCTTGAAAATAGGCTCATCACACAGATTAAAAATATCGCGTATCCTTTTTTTAGAACGGGCAATTTCATAGAAAGGCAGGACTTTATGCTCCAGTTGCTGCGCCAGTCCATGTAGTTCTTTAATTAAGTGTGCTTTTTCTAAAGCATTCATTTTTTGATCTCTAGAGATGTTTCAGTGCTTTATCCAGGGTTTGTGCCAGTACAATGTTAACCGCCAGCTCGACCAGTCTGTATTCAGCAGAATTCGAGTCTGTATAGCTTTCTGCCATTTCAATTAAATAATCAATAGAAACTGACTGAGGCGGAATTTTGCCCTGTACCAATGCCTGAAGTTCATGCATAAAAAATTTTCTTATCATTAATCTATTTATATTGCTGCAATTATAAGCAGAGATCACATAAAATAGTGATCTATTTTGAGTGTTTTATAAACAAATTTTTTAATTAAAAGTGATAAAAATCAATAGAAAAAATGAGAGTAGGAAATAATCGATATTTTTGAGAGTTGTGCATCTTTTACACAGAATGTGTTCAATATGATAAAAAAAGCAGGCTGAATCAATCAGCCTGTTTTAATGCAAAACAGTTTTGCATTAAGCCGTTTTTTCAGTTGCTACAGTCGCAGCATCTGTATTTACTGTTTCAGCAGGTGCTTTAGTCGCTGGAAAGTCTGGCAGATGAACCACTTGCGCCATTTGTGCAGACGCTTGAACGGAAAAAGCCATAACGGTTGCAGCGAAAGCAAATTTAAGAGCATTCATAGGATGACCTTTAATATCAGAGTGTTCAATGACTTGAACAGAGGAGAATATTTAAACTTAATTCGGGTGAAATAATAGCAAATAAGACTTAATATAAAATGATAGATTCGGCAAATTCAGGCAGTAAATTTTAGATAAATTACTCTATAAAACAATAAATTAGTGTATTTACTCTAGTTTGATTTTTATGATTTTACAGGACTTTATGCTTTGTTTTGGCGATGAGAATCTGGACTTGATCGAGTGCCAAAACAAACGGCGATGTGTTTTTGATCTGCCAATTTAAGATTGAATTTCGAGCTTTGTTCAATCCATGTAAGTTTTTGCTATCGCTTGTTTACGGGCTGCTGCAATCTTCTGAGAATGGACTAAGATGGAATTCCATTCATTTTCATGCTGAGAGTTTTATTATGGCAATTGCAAAAGTGGTAGAAGTCAATTCAAGCAGCAATAAAAGCTTTGAAGATGCGATTCAAACGGGCATTCAAAAAGTCACAGAAACGGTCAAAAATGTACAAGGTGCTTGGATCAATGAACAGAAGGTTGTCATTAAAGAAAATAAAATCACGGAATATCGTGTCAATTTAAAAATTAGTTTTCTGGTTGATTAAGCGAATGCCATTCAATAACAAATAAAAAAACCCCATTTAAAATGGGGTTTTTTTATTGAACGTTGTTTTATTTAGCTTGGTCTGGCGTGTCACACGTTTCTGGTGAGCACTGTGCTGCCTGACTGTTGGTTGATGTATCGAGCGCTTTTTCAAATACTTGCAGGAAAACTTCTTTAGGCTGCGCGCCTGCCAATGCCACACGTTGATCAAAAACAAAGAAAGGTACACCGGTCACTTTGAGTTGTTCATGTGCGACTTCCTGATCGAATTTGACAAAATCAGCATATTCTTCCGAATCCAACAGGTCATCGACTTCGACCGGATTCAGGCCAATACGCGCTGCGACATCTTCCAGTGTTTCACGTTCTCCAATCGCCAGACCTTGGGTCATATAGCTATAGAAGAACGCTTCCTGTGCTTCATTGCCCAAACCTTTGCTTTGCGCCAGGTGAATCAGGCGATGCGCATTAAAGGTATTGCCTGAATTGGCACCTTCCCAGTTAAATTCAATACCTTCGGCTTTGGCCATTTCAGCAATATTGCGCTGCATCTCTTCGACTTCTGCCACGGTGCGGCCATATTTTTGCGCCAGACGCTCAGAGTTGGAGACTTCCTGACGTACCGGTGCTTCAGGATCGAGCTGGAAACTGTGCCAATGTACTTCTAGCTCAATACCTGCTTCTTGTGCAGCAGCTTCTAAACGTTTTTTACCAATATAGCAGAAGGGGCAAACCACATCTGACCAGATATCTACGCGCATGTCATGTCTCTAATTTTGCTCTTGTGTTCAAGTATGAGGGTGAAGAATCAGAATTTAAAGCCCTTGAGCATCAGAAGTGTATTTCTACAGCAGATCGGCAGGATAAATAAAAGAAGAAAGAGTAGGTGATAGCCAGATGGCTTCCTTAATATAATCAGGTTCTGACTATTCAAAAAAAATATAAAAATGCCATAAAAAAACGCCCCGTAGGGCGTTTTGTGAATGCAGTCAATTATGCAGTTTTTACTGCAGCTTCAACAGCAAGCATGTGACCATTTTCTTCGAAGTTTGAGTGCCAAGAAAGCGCTTCACGAAGAAGATGAGGGGTATGGCCGCCTTTTGCACATGCACGGTCAAAGTAATCATTCAACGCATCGCGGTACATTGGGTGCGCACAGTTATCAATCACTGCACGTGCACGCTCACGCGGAGCCAAACCACGAAGATCCGCAAGACCTTGTTCAGTCACTAGGATATCAACATCATGTTCCGCATGGTCGATATGTGAAGCAAATGGCACTACAGAAGAGATGTCACCACCTTTCGCGATGGATTTGGTCACGAAGATCGCCAAATGCGCATTACGTGCGAAGTCACCTGAACCACCAATACCGTTCATCATTTTGGTACCACATACGTGAGTTGAGTTCACGTTACCGTAAATATCAAACTCAAGTGCAGTGTTGATGCCGATAATACCTAAACGACGTACCAGTTCAGGATGGTTTGAAATTTCCTGTGGACGTAATACCAGTTTGTCTTTGTATTGTTCAAGGTTGTTAAATACTTTTTCGCCATATTTAGCAGAAAGCGTAATAGACGAACCTGAAGCAAACTTCATCTTACCTGCATCGATCAATTCAAAAGTACAGTCTTGCAGAACTTCTGAGTACATGATCAGGTCTTCGAAGTTTGAATCTTTCAGACCCGTCAATACGGCATTTGCAATTGAACCGATCCCTGCTTGAAGAGGTCCGAGGTTTTTCGGTAGACGGTCTTCAGCCACTTCTTTTTCAAAGAAAGCGATCAAATGGTTGGCAATGCTTTGCGTCTCATCATCTGGTGCGGTTACAGTAGATGGAGAGTCGTGCAATTCGCTGTTAAATACGATACCAACAATTTTAGATGGATCGATATTGATCGCATGCGTACCAATACGCTCATCAACTTGAGTCAATGGAATCGCTTGACGCGTTGGACGATACGTCGGGATGTAGATATCGTGCAAGCCTTCAAATGCCGGGCTTAAATTCGTATTGATTTCTACAATCACTTTTTCAGCAAAAATCGCAAAGCTTGCAGAGTTACCAACAGATGTTGTTGGAATGATGCCGCCATCTTCAGTAATTGCTACGGCTTCGATGATCGCAACGTCTGGTTTTTTCAACTGCAGGTTACGCATTTGCTCAACAGTTTCAGACAAGTGCTGGTCAATGAACATCACTTCGCCGTTGTTGATCGCTTTACGTAAAGTATTGTCTACCTGGAACGGTAAACGACGTGCCAATACACCAGCTTCAGTCAGTTGTTTGTCTAGATCGTTCCCTAGTGATGCACCAGTAATTAACGTGATCTTTAATGGATTTGCTTTTGCCTGTTGAACCAAAGCTAAAGGAACCGCCTTCGCTTCACCAGCGCGAGTAAAGCCACTCATACCCACAGTCATGCCATCTTGGATGAATTCAGCCGCTTGTTCAGGGCTGATGACTTTGTTGTGTAGGGAGGCTAAACGGATACGATCTAAAGACATTTTAACTCTCATTAATTCTTAAACTATGATACGGATTGTACCGCTCAAAAAATGTATTGTGCATAGGTGTTAGGCTAAGGTCTAATTTTTTAGCTAAATGTAAGTATAATAAAAAATGATGATTTTTAAATGATTGAATTCGTGAACTATAAAATGAATTGTATAGAAAAACTAAAAAGTCATTTGTTGAATTAATGATCACTTATTAAAAGTGATCAGTCAAAGTTTGGCGAATTTTATCGAGTGTAGTGGCTGGGGGAAGTGTCTCTGGGTTCTCTTGATTCACGGGTAGTGAAATGATAGCTTCAAGCCCACCTTCAGGACGATTATGGATACGCAATTGACCATGGTGAATATCGACAATCCGTTTCACAATGGCCAGTCCCAAGCCGCTGCCTTGTACCGTTCTTGCCGAATTGCCCCGAACAAAAGGCTGCATCAAGGCTTCGATCTGATCTTCCGGGATGCCTTCGCCATGGTCTGCCACACAAATCAACAGTTGATCTTCTTCAACATGGGCAGAAAGCTCAATTGGTTCGGAACCATAACGTTTCGAGTTATTGATCAGATTACCAATCAGTCTTTTCAGCGACATGCTGCGCGCCTGAATGGTCGGTATTTCTTGCGGAGTGAAACGGATATCTAGCGGTTTAAACTGCTTGACCAGTTCCTGTAGCAGTACATTGACATTGGTGTCCTGCGGTTCTTCATCGGAACCGTCGCGCATATAGGAAATGAACTGATCCAGAATCGCGTCCATATCTTCGACATCATAAATCAGACCTTCTTTGAGAAAGTCTTCATCTGGCATCATTTCGGCACTGAGGCGGATCCGGGTTAAGGGCGTGCGCAAGTCATGTGAAATTCCGGCCAGCATAATTCGGCGTTCCCGCTCGGTCTGATCCAGCGTATAAATCATCTGATTAAAGGCATGATTCACTTGACGGATTTCCAGTGGACCATGATTGGTATCCAGATAGGGCGCCGAACCGATTCGGCTATAACTGTTGGCGGCGTTCTGCAAACGGCGTAAAGGACGGTTGAGCTGACGCACCAAGGTCAAAATAATGATGCCGACAATAATCGGCGTGCCAAGCAACCAGCCCAAAATCAGTTCATTGCTATAGTTGGCATACGTCTTTAAAGGTTCCTGTACCCAGTGACCATTCATTTCAGGGGTCTGGATCCAGATACGTGGACTCGGCTTAAACTGGAAATAGACCGTGGCTTGTTCGATGCGTAATTCTTTGGCCAGTTTGGTTTCGATCTGCCGGGTAAAAAACTCTGCAATCAGCTTTTCTCGAACCGTGGGATATTCTGCCGGATTGGTGACATATTCAATGCCGACCCGATTTCTTAACCAGTCATCGATATCGACTTCCTGCTGTTTATGATACAGGCGCAGATCGGGATTGTTGAGAATTTCCAGTTCCATGGCCAGATAACGCGCATGTTGTTGGATTTCAGGTAAAAACAGGGTACGCCAAAAGAACCACAAGGACATGAATAGGCTGAAACAGACCACAAAAACCACCAGTACCGTGGTACGCATGGCAGCAGAACGCGGCTTGATCTTGTCGAGAAAGCGTTCCCAGCGGGTACGCTTTTTTTCCGAGTAGCTGACAAAATCGGTAAATTTTTGTGGATCGATGGGGTCGAGTTTCACACCAGCTCCTTGTAGGCATTTTCCAAATTGAGCAGTAATAATATTTGTAATGGAATCTTACTGCTTGAACCTTCGATGGAAGGAGCTTGTTGTGTTACTTTTTTTGAAAAAAGTAACCAAAAAACTTTGCCATTCGCTGAACTCGCGCATTTGTATACGAGCCTTTAAAGAAGGGAGGCTCAAACAGCAGCGAATGACTTTTAGGGACAATAGACTGGGGTAATCTTTATCCTATAATTTTTCCTTTATTCAGCACCATCTGGAACAAAGACATAACCCACACCCCATACGGTCTGGATATAACGTGCACGGGCTGGATTTTCTTCCACTAAACGGCGTAAACGTGACACCTGAACATCAATTGAACGTTCCATAGCACCCCATTCACGGCCACGCGCCAGATTCATCAGCTTGTCGCGGGTTAATGGTTCACGTGGATGCTGCACCAGTGCTTTCAGTACCGCAAACTCACCGGTAGTGAGTGTTACCACTTGGCCTTCACGGGTAAGGGTGCGGGTAGATAGATCCAGTGACCATGGACCAAAAGAAACTACTTCCATCTGCTGGCTTGGTGCACCTGGCACTTCGCGTACCTGACGACGTAATACCGCACGAATACGTGCCAATAGTTCATTCGGGTTAAACGGTTTAGGCAGGTAATCGTCGGCACCTGCTTCTAAACCGGCAATACGGTCAGAATCGCTACCACGAGCGGTGAGCATAATGATAGGCGTATCGATATTGGATTGGCGTAAACGACGACAGATACTCAAGCCATCTTCGACCGGAAGCATAAAGTCGAGCACGATCAGAGAAAACAGTTCCCGCTGTAAAAGTCGATCCATCTGCGTGGCATCATGTGCAGTTTTAACCACAAAGCCTTTATCTTCGAGAAAACGCTGTAATAGGGTACGCAGACGAACATCATCATCAACCACCAGGATCCGTTCGACCCGGTCCGTTTCGGTATGTACGGCATCGGCTTTTTCAGCAGGTACAACTAAACTCATGAGATGCTCCTTTATTCTTTATTGTCATCATAAACAAAAATCAAATAGGCTTTGAGTATACGATTCATTGATATTAATTGACTATGCTCTAAAGCACCAAATATTGCAGTTAAAATCAAGACATAGATACCAAATATATACATCTAAATGAGCAAAAAATACGATTTTAAGCTGGATAAAAAGCAAAGTTCATACAAACTTTATCGGGAAAAGCAGAAAACTGTGGCACTTCATAATATAAAGATGAGGTAAATTAATAAAAACAATGGTGGATTTTATAGACCCGGTCTTTATAATCATGCCATTTAGTACTTATCCTTGTGGGATCAAACACGATGACTGACTTAGTTCAGCAGTTGGCAAAAGAACTTGCCGTACGTCCAAATCAAGTTGAGGCTGCCATCAAGCTTATTGATGAAGGTGCCAGTGTTCCTTTTATTGCACGTTACCGTAAAGAAGTAACGCAAGGCTTAGACGATACGCAACTACGTCAACTCGATACGCGTTTATCATACTTGCGTGATTTGTATGAGCGCCGTGAAAAGGTGATTGAATCACTCAAAGAACAAGATAAATTATCTGATGATTTATTGGCGCGTGTGAATGCCGCTGAAACCAAAAATGCATTAGAAGAAATTTACGCGCCGTACCGTCCAAAACGTACCAGTAAATCATTCAAGGCCAAAGAAGCCGGTCTAGGCCCGATTGCCGAAAAAATCTTTAATGAAGCCGTTGATCCAGCTGAAGCTTTGGTGGGTTTTAGCCATGAAGATTACCCAGATACTGAAAGCCAGCTTGATGCGATCCAGCACATCCTGATTGATGACTGGGCGCAAAATATCGCGCTGACCACTGAACTTAAAGCGACATTTGCAAAAACTGCCGTGCTGAAAAGTTTGGTTGCCAGTGATGAGAAAAAAGAAGTCGGTAAAAAATTCCGTGATTATTTCGATTTCTCTGAAAACTTGAATAAAGTGCCTTCACACCGTTTATTGGCGATGCTGCGTGGCCGTCAAGAAAACGTTTTAGGCCTGAAAGTGGATGGCGAAGATGATGCCCCGTTGGCGCGTATTGAAACTGAATACAATCTTGAAACTGTTCAGCCACAAGCGCGTCAGGATTTCTTGAAGCAAACTGCAAAACTATTTTGGCTCGGTAAAGTTCGTCCAACGATCGAACATTCATTGCTGACTGAAAAACGTCTGGCTGCTGAAACAGAAGCGATGAACGTCTTTGCTGAAAACCTGCGTCATTTACTGCTTTCTGCACCTGCAGGCGCACGTACCACTTTGGGCGTGGACCCGGGTATCCGTACCGGTGTGAAACTGGCGGTAGTGAACGAGTCTGGTGATGTTCTTGCACACAGCACGATTTATCCATTTGCACCAAAAGACGATAAAGAAGGTTCACTGGCCGAGCTGGCGCGTTTATGCCGCGAGTTCAATGTTGACCTGATCGCGATTGGTAATGGTACTGCAAGCCGTGAAACTGAAGCTTTAGTTGCTGAAATGATGGCTGCGAACAGTGATCTGAAAATGACGCGTGTTTCTGTATCTGAAGCAGGTGCATCGGTATATTCAGCATCTGAACTAGCTTCACAGGAACTGCCTGAACTAGATGTATCTATTCGTGGTGCGGTATCGATTGCACGCCGTTTACAAGATCCACTAGCAGAACTGGTGAAAATCGATCCGAAATCGATTGGTGTGGGTCAGTATCAACATGACGTGAACCAGACCGGTCTGGCGAAAACCCTTGAAGCGGTCGTTGAAGACTGTGTGAACTCAGTGGGTGTGGATGTAAATACTGCATCAGCAGCAATTCTGGGTTATATCGCGGGTCTGAATAAATCGATCGCACAGCAAATTGTGGAATTCCGTAAGGAAAATGGTCGTTTTGACAATCGTCAGTCTTTGAAAAAAGTACCACGTTTAGGCGAGCGTACTTTTGAGCAGGCTGCGGGCTTCTTGCGTATTCAAGATGGTACAGAACCACTGGATGCGTCTGCAGTTCACCCTGAGTCATATGCTTTAGTGAGCAAAATTGTTGAAGCAAAAGCAACGACTGTAAAAGACATCATTGGCAATACTGAAATCATTCGCCAAGTGAATGCAGAAGAATTTGCAGACGAGAAATTTGGTCTGCCGACGATTCAAGACGTATTGGCTGAACTGGAAAAACCGGGCCGTGACCCGCGTCCAGAATTCCGCACTGCTAAATTCCGTGATGACATTACTGAAGTTGCGCAATTGTCTGAAGGCATGCAACTGGAAGGTGTAGTCACTAACGTGACTAACTTCGGTGCATTTGTCGATGTGGGCGTGCATCAAGATGGTTTGGTACATATTTCTGAACTTGCCAATGAATTCGTCGCTGATCCGCATAAAGTGGTGAAACCGGGTAAAATCGTACAAGTCCGTGTTTTGAATGTGGATGCTGAACGTAACCGCGTGAATCTGTCGATGCGTCCTGAAGGTTCTGAAGCGCCGGCGAAAGCACCACGTCAGCCACGTCGCGAGAACAATGAGCCACGTGGTGAACGTAAGCCTCAGGGTAAACGTCCACAGCAAGGACGTCCGCAAGGTGATCGCCCTCAGGGTAAGAAACCTCAAGCGGCTAAACCACAAGAGCAAAAAATTGGTGGTTTGGGTGCATTGCTATTGCAAGCAGGGATTAAAGGTTCTAAATAATTTTCAGATATCTTTAATTTAAAAAAACCTCCCAATTGGGAGGTTTTTTATTGGATCATTATGAGTTAATCATCGGCACAATCCAGCTGGTGATAATCAGCAAAATACCGAGATGCCCCAATTTTCGTGTCACATAGACCAGTTTAGATGGTGGCTGTTCCAGTCTTTTTGCATATTCTTCCATGCTAATGCCGGGCTTGCCTTTACTGGTAAATAAAAATACCGCCAGGTCGATACAGATCAGAATCGTACCGATATCAGCGACCAACTCCATCAGGACAAAATCCTGGCTATACAGCGACATGCTGACGCTATAAATCAGATAAATGGCAAAGGCCAGACATAGGTATTGCAGGACAACTAAAAACTTCTGCATAAATTTCAACAGTTCACAAAATTAAAGCAATTATACAAATAATCGGGCAGCTGCGGCCAATTACAAGGCCTGCATCACCTCAGCAAAATTCTGCTTCTCGACCAGTTCCAGAAATTCATCGCCCAGACGCTGACTTTCCGCAATACATTGCTTCCACAGCTGAATCCGTTGGGTTTGATCCAAACCTTTTAAGTTAAAGTCTTTACGATCAGGCAAACGACCCAAAGGCAAACTTTGCAGATATTGCTGCGATGGAGAAAGCAGCAAAGTTCGTGCCTGATTTTCCGGATTTGAGGTACGTTTAAATAACTTGTCGAACCAGCCAGGGGTAATGCTATCGGTAAAATGTGGATACAGCACAATGCCTTTGCTCTGAAAGGGCAGGTCAATGTGATAGTCAATCAGGCCACCATCACGATAATAACCCTGCGGTGCATCCGGAATATTGTTCACCGCTGCCATTACCCCGGGAATAGAGGCTGAAGCCATCAGCCAAGACAACACACTCTGTTCGGTCAGTGCATGATAATGCGTGGTAAATCCATCTTCAGCGATTTTAAACTGTTCACCGATATTGGGCTGGCTGATCACACGTTGCATGAAATAACGGCTGTGCCGGCGCGCGACTGCGGTCGTTCCAAGAATTCCAGCCACAGAAGCCAGCAACGGCAATGCCTTGTCACTCTGGAAAATGTGTTGGGCTTTAATTGAAATGACTGCGAGATGATAATCTGGATGATTGACTAGATCGTTTTCTTTGCCTTGTACCAGATCCAGCAGCATGCCACGGCAAACTTCGCTGACATCCTGACGGGTCATTTTTTTATGAAAATAGAGGTTGGTATACAGCTCACCCAAACGTTCGGTTCCCTGTTGAACTCCATGTGCAGCCATACTGGCAAAACGCCAGCTGCCAATCGAAGAACCCACCAAAGTTCTACGCTGAGGTGCACGTGGAAAAAAATCACCAAAAATCGCCTGATCCAGTCCTTGGATCCCGATGCCTTTTGGGCCACCTGCAGCACCAGGTACAATATCGACCTGTTCGGGTTGCAAACCTTGTTGCAGAATCAGCTCACGTGCCAGATGGCCGGCACGAATCGTCAGCGCAGGCGCACGTTTTTGTAAAATCTGTACCATGGTTGAACCTATACTAGCCAAATGTGTGCTTATTTTAAGCGATAGGTCTTAGAACCCAATGGCAAGATATGTCCTAAGGTGACTTTGGAGTCATCCTCATCTTTAAGATATAAAAAAAGCCTGAGACTATTCAGGCTTTTTGCATATGTAAATCGCTTATTTCGCAATTCGCCAGACGGCGAGCACACTTGCCAACACAATCAGAATCACCGACACAAACCATGGTGAAATAATTGCAATCGCCAGCAGAATGGCCATGACACTGCCGAACATCCAGCTACGCTTCTGTTGATGTTCCATTTGCAGGCGCATGCTGTGTAATTCATTGAGCTGTTTGGCATGCCAAGCTGACTGGTTTTTTAAACCGTTTAAGCTGTCGATCATCAGGGTCGGTAAATCCTGCGCCCCTAAAAGCAGATCCGGGATTTTCTGTCCCAGTTCTTTCAGGTTCTTTTGCGGATTCATCTGGGCCTTGATCCAGTCCGTCAGAATTGGTTTAGCCAGACTCCAGATATCCAGTTCAGGATACAAGTCGGTTCCCAGACCTTCGACATGCACCAAAGTTTTTAGCAGCAACATCAATTGAGGTGGAATTTCGAGATGAAAACGACGCGCGATATCCATCACTTCAATCAGAATGCCGGCAAAGTCCAATTCATGCATCGGTTTGGACACCATCGGCCCCACACTGCGGCGCATTTCACGTGCCAAAGCATCCTGATCAGTCCCCGGTGGAATCCAGCCAGCCTGATGCACCACCTGAATCAGCTGCATAAAGTCACTGTTCATGACCGCCAGTAGCATGCGTGCTACGGTCATCTGGTCGTGTTTGGACAGCTCGCCCATAATCGCGCAGTCCAGCGCAATAAAACGCGGATTGGCTGGATTGATGGTTTCTACAAAGACATTTCCCGGATGCATGTCAGCATGGAAGAAGTTATCGCGGAAGACCTGAGTAAAGAAGATGGTTAGACCTTTACGCGCCAGATCGGCACGATCCATGCCCAACCGGTCAAAGGTCGCGATATCTGAAATCGGCACCCCAGTAATGCGCTCGGCCACCAGCACGTCTTTGCTGTCCATGTAAATTTCCGGCACATACATCATGCTCGAGCCGGTAAAGTGATGGCGCATACGGCGGGTATTGTCTGCTTCCAGCGTCAGATCCAGCTCATTCAGAATAATCTGGCGGTAATCCTGAATGATTTCCGATAAATGTAGGGCACGTGCTGCTTCCAGACGTTTTTCCAAAAATTGACCGAGCCATTCCAGAATTTCAAAATCCTGCAAAATCTGCTGACGAATATTCGGGCGGGTGACTTTAACCACCACTTCACGGCCATCATGCAAGGCAGCCGTATGCACCTGAGCAATCGAAGCTGCAGCCAGTGGCTGGGTATCGAAACGCGCGAATAGGGTATTTACATCAGCTTTCAGGGATTCCTGAATGCGCATCTTGGCTACGTCATTATCAAACGGCTTGACCCGGTCTTGTAGCAAGACCAGTTGCTGTAAAACTTCAGGTGGAATCAGGTCACGACGGGTCGAGAGCAGTTGACCGAGCTTGATCGCCAACGGCCCCATTTCTTCTAAAGCCAGTTTCAGCTTGAGTGGATTTTTACGTTCACGACTGGACCAGGCGGCCGGATGCATCCGGATGAGGAATAGCACATGCCGGGATTTTTCTGGTAATTCTTCCGCAGGAAACAACGTGTCGAGTCGATAGTGCGCGGCGATGCGCCAAAGTTCGAGTAAACGTGAAACATGCGGAATCATAAAGCTGTGTACCTAGTCTTGAGTAGAATTGTTTGAGGCATCGATTTGAGCCTGAAGCTGATGGATTTTCGCTTCAACCCGATCTAAATTTTGATTCAGGATACGGGTGTCCTGATTCAGGTCATCCATTTGCCAGCGTGGGGCAAACAGACCACTGTCTTCTTTTAAGGCATCTTCAGCAAAGAATAATTGACTTTGCAGGGTGCGTTTTAGCTGCTTGGGCAGCAGTTGCAATTTACCAATTTCATGCGCTAGTGTCGGCCCAACCCAGGGACTTAAGTGTGCTGCCAGATCCAGTTCCGCCTGTTGCATGATGCGCTGGATTTCCTGCAATAATTTGTAGTCGCCTTGCAATGGAATATTGCCGACTTCATCGGAAAGCAGCAGCTTGAGTAATTCCACCACATTGCTGACCTGCAAGGTTGCTGTCGCTTCGGTGATTGTCGCGGAACTTGCGTCAAATGGACGTTGTTCAAAGACCGAAGGTGTTTCGGTATGACCGGTTGCCGTTGGTTCCAGACGAACTTTGCCTTCATCAAAAAACACATCAACCGAAAGCTGCGGCGAGGCGATCACCACCCGCAGCATTTTGCCGGACAGGGCATTCAGCTGGATGCGGGTAATGGCATCCAGATCAATCACATGATGAATCACGCGTTCAACAGCACCGAGTACCAAAATTGACCACATAGGCAAGGAACCTTAAAGTTTGAAACCGCGGTGAACCGCAACAATCCCACCAGTCAGGTTGTGATAGTCACAATTCTGGAAGCCGGCATTTTCCATCATGCCTTTTAGGGTGCGCTGGTCCGGATGCATACGGATCGATTCAGCTAGGTATTTATAGCTTTCTGCATCATTGGCAATGATTTTACCCATGATTGGCAATGCCGTGAACGAATAAAGATCATACAGCTTAGAGAATGGCTCGAACACCGGTTTAGAGAATTCCAGCACCAGTAAACGGCCACCTGGCTTAAGGACACGATACATCGCAGCAAGTGCCGCATCTTTATCAGTCACGTTACGCAGACCGAAAGAAATCGTTAAAAGATCGAAGCTGTTGTCTGCAAATGGTTCTAAGGTTTCGGCATTGGCCAGAACGAAATCGACATTGGTACAGCCCGCATCAATCAGACGGTCACGACCGACATTCAGCATGGATTCGTTAATATCAGACAGTACCACATGACCCGTCGGGCCCACTTCGCGGCTAAAGACTTTAGCCAAGTCGCCAGTACCACCCGCGATATCCAGCACATGCTGGCCACGGCGTACACCTGACATATTGATTGCAAAACGCTTCCACAGGCGATGAATACCAAAAGACATCAGATCATTCATGATGTCGTATTTGCTCGCCACCGAGTGGAACACTTCTGCGACTTTCTGGGCTTTTTCTTCGCTGTTGACAGTTTGATAGCCAAAGTGCGTGGTTGAGCCGACGTTGCCTGTATTGGCACCGCGTGGCAGATTGTATTTAGGCACAGTACCCGTCACAGGCGTGTCAGTCAGACGTTGTTCTAAAGATTGTTGCTGACCTTGCGGGGTGCCTTGTGGAAGGGGTTCAGTTAAGAATGGGCTCACTTTGTCTGTCTGTTGTGCCGACTCGGGGGTAGGGGTAGGCGTTGTATTTTCATTCGACATTGGAGTCACTCCTAACATATCAATCGGGTTAATCTTGCATTGTCTGCATCATGACAGATTCTAAAGGCTTATTCAGCAATCATGATGCAATTGTTATGAATAATATACAGAAAAATTCACGCTTGGCAGAAATACTCATCGGGTATTTACTGAAACGGTAGCGGATCGCCAGAATGTACTTTCTCGATAATCTGGCGTTCGGTGGCAGTGAACGTGCGTACAAATTTTTCTGCCGATTTGAGTGGCTTCATGGCCAGAAAACCATCCTGCATAAATTCATACATCACCTGAAAGTTATATTTATTCGCCGCGCCCTTACACATTTTAAAGGCCGTATAGACCACAAATGAACGCATATATTTATCCAGACTCATACCGAGCTGATCCAGTAGGGCTAACTGTTTCAGGCGTGCTTCACCCTGATCCAGTTTCAAATAGGTCAGGCGCATCATCTCGTCAGTCAGCGGTTCATGTGGATGATAATCCTGTAATAACTGAATCGCGACCTGTTCATCCAGCTGTACCGCCAGAATAGCCAACTCTACGCCTGAGGTGCCGGTTTTAATGGCATTTTCCGGAATAACTTTTTCTGCTTTATGCGCATATTTCATCAGCCGGGCAATCTGTTCCGCCAGCGCATCAAAGTCAGCGCCGCCGTAGAGACGGTTCAGGAAATATTCGGACATCAACAGGTTTTGTTTTTCAGCAAAATGGGCGCGATGAGTGCGCTGCATGCGGACTTTTTGCCAGGCCTGCACATCCTGTAAACGGCTTAAAATGTCAGGCCGGGTGTGATAAGCCAATTGATAATAATGCGCTAACAGATCATCGAGTACGGCAAGTTTGGACATGAGGCTTCAATTATCATTGGAGGATGCAAGAATCTTAGAGGCTGCCGGACAATCCTGCTATGACAAATTGAACAGAGATCGGGCATTTGTATGTCAATCTGTTGTTTAAATAGCCAATTTAATCGTGTGAAAAACGTTGCCAGAGCTATTTTTGCGCTGAAACTCCTCGCTATACTGCAAACAGAATAAAAGATCAGGGTTGAAGATGCGTATGGAACAACCACAATTTCAGTTAATGGATGAAGATCAGCTGTCTGTCGAGCTGATTGATGCCCAATATAATTTAAAAAAGACCCGGGGCCAGAAAAATGCCAAAAGTCTGGTGATTCTGGTGAATGGCATTGAACTGGCCGGCAAGGGTGAAGCGGTTAAACAGTTACGTGAATGGGTCGATCCGCGCTATTTGCGTGTGAAAGCCGATAAGCCTCAGCTAGCCGGCCCGAAGCAGACCTTGTGGCAACCTTATGCACGTTTTATTCCTGCCGAAGGCCAGATCATGGTGCTGTTTGGTAACTGGTATAGCGATCTGCTCGGCAGTGCCATGCAAGCTGAAAGCCCGCTGAGTGATGCACAGTTTGATGAATATCTGCAAGAGATGCAGGCCTTTGAACAGGACCTGAAAAATAACCATGTCGATGTGATCAAGGTCTGGTTTGACCTGTCCTGGAAAGTCTTGCAAAAACGTCTGGATGCCATGGATCCGAGTGAAACTCACTGGCATCAACTGCATGGTCTGGACTGGCGCAATCGTAAAGAATATGACACCTTGCAGCGCCTGCGTCAGCGCTTTACCGAGGACTGGTTCATTATTGATGGCGAAGATGAGCAGCAGCGCGACCAGCAATTTGCCCAGTATATCCTGAGTGCCTTGAAACATTGTCCGGATCATCCCGCCAGAGCCAAGGGAAGATGGAAGCAGGCCAAGATTCCCGAGCAGTTAAAACATCCTTCCAAGACTCAAGCCCAGCCAGAAGATTACAAACCGGAACTAAAAAAATTAACCGCGAAGGTCGCCAAAGCCATGCGTTCCGATTCGCGTAATGTGGTGATTCTGTTCGAAGGCATGGATGCTGCCGGCAAGGGCGGCGCGATCAAGCGAATTGTCAAAAAACTGGATCCACGTGAATATGAAATTCATACCATTGCTGCACCAGAAAGATTTGAGCTGAGCCGTCCCTATTTATGGCGCTTCTGGACCAAGCTGCAAACCGATGATGATATCTGCATTTTTGACCGTTCCTGGTATGGTCGGGTATTGGTAGAACGGGTAGAAGGGTTTTCTAGTCCGGTAGAATGGCAGCGAGCTTATGCGGAAATTAACCGTTTTGAACAGAGCCTGGTCAAGCATCAAACGGTGATTGTGAAAATCTGGCTGGCCATTTCTAAAGAGGAACAGGCAGCACGGTTCAAGGCGCGTGAAGATACACCGCATAAGCGTTTTAAAATTACTGAAGAAGACTGGCGTAACCGGGAGCGCTGGGACGATTATCTGAAAGCGGCAGCCGATATGTTTGAACATACTTCGACTGAGGAAGCGCCTTGGCACATTATCGCGTCTGATGATAAACATACCGCACGGGTCGAAGTATTAAAGGCTATTTTAAAACAGCTTCAGGCAGAATAATCTGCCTGAAGTAAGAGTATCTAGAGGGCTGCAAAAATTCAGCTCACCCGGATTTTAACCTTGCGCCACCTGTTTTTGCTGGATATTTTTAGCTGCACGGTAGCATTCCTCTACATGTGCTTCAGCAATCTTTTTCATGACAAAATAGCCCAGACTTGCCGCCACCAGTTGGCCGCCCAGCGGAATGAATTTTGTGACTTGCTTTGTGATCACTTTCGCTGCAACATTGTTCAAAGATTTTTTAACTGCCGTACGTGCGACCACCAGACCAGAAAATTCTACGCCGCGTTTACGCAACTCATTCCAGTGCACCTGACGGGTTTTTGGATCATAGACACTGATCTGGTCAGGCGCCAGGCCGAAGCGGGCATTGATCTCGGGAATCAATTGCGACAAGATACCGATATCAATGACCACGTCCATAAACGGCACTGGAATAACCGCAGCACCGGCAGAATAATAGGCGCGTTTTTTGGTGAGTTCCAGGCACTCGGCGCGGATTTGTTCTAAATCTAGGCTCGGATCGAGACGTTCAGGAATTTTATCTAATTTCATGGGCACTACCTAAGCTCTATGTTGTTTTTTCTATTCAAGCATCTTTAAGATGCTTTTTTCAAAGAAATTTTTCGACTGAAGTGTGGTTTTAAAGTGTCATAGCGCGTTCGGGATGTATAGTAAATAATCTTTATCGTTTTGTAGTAAGAACCACATTCAGCAGTTCAGGGGAACCAATGGCCATCCATGTTATTCAGAGTCAACGTATTGATGTGCTTTTGGATAGTATGCTGCGTATTGTCAACCAGACTGCCCGGAATCCATTTGAGGTGTTACAAACCCGGCATTTTATTGTGCCATCTCCGGCTGTAGAAACTTGGCTGACCCAGAAAATTGCCGAGAAAAAAGGCATTAGCGCCAATACCCAGTTTCATCACCGGATTCGCGCCTTTCAATGGACCTCTTATCAGTGGGTATTGAATGCTCCCAAAGAAGTAGAGCAGGTCCGTGAAGCCAATATTCCGCGCATTATCATCAAATGGCGCGTGTTTCAGGCGCTGCGAAAATGCATTCTGCCTGAACAGATTCCTTTAGATGTCGATCATCCACTGTATTCCATTGTGAAGCGGATTTATGACAGTGCCGACCGGCTGGAACAGGGCACAGAAAAACAGCTGAAAAAACAGAGCATGCTATACTGGGTGGCGGAGCAGGTGTCACGTTTGTTCAGTCATTATATGGATTATCGCGGTTATTGCGCGCGTAACTGTCCTCCAAACAACTGCAGTTGTCCGAGTAACTGGCTCGAGGCCTGGGGACAGGATATTGCGCTTGATATCGAACAGATGATCTATAGCCCCAAAGATGAAAATGGCCATGAGATGCAGGTGGCGGATTTTGTCAAGATTCAGGCGCGTGAACTGGAAGCCTGGCAACGCTGGTTGTGGCAGCATGTATTTCAGGATGACTATGCCAAAATCCTGGAGATTGAACGCCTGTATTGGGATCGGCTGGAAAATGCAGAGACCCGGGCCCAAGCTCTGAAACGACTGCCGGCACAGATTGTGGTGTTTAGCCTGTTAGAATTGCCACCGAGCCAGCTGGATTTTTTACGCCGTCTGGGCCAGTACATTGATATCTATATTTTTCACTTCAACCCCTCGCAGGAATACTGGGCCGACAGTGTCGATCCGGACTGGAAAGCCAGATTTGATTTGCAGCGGGAAGAGCGCTTTATTCAGCGTTTTGAAAAAACCCGTCAACGTAAACCGAATGATGCGGAAATAAAAGATTTCAGGATCAAGCAGCTGAACTTTAATGCCGAAGACCGGGAATCGCGGCATCCGCTCCTGACCCGATTCGGCAAGCAGGCACGGGATCATTTTTCTCTACTCTCTAAACTGTCTTCGGGGGAAGAGGGTCTCTGGGCCGATGTCTTTGTGGATGAATATCAGGACAGGCTGCTGGCCAAAATCCAGTCGGATATCCTGTATTTGCTCGAGCCCGAGCAGCATCAATATGCTTTAAGCCCTGATGATGATTCGGTACAGATTCATGTCTGTCATTCTTCATTACGTCAGCTGGAAGTTCTCAAAGAACAACTGATTCACTGGCTGGCTCAAGGCAATGAAGAAGCGCCGCGTCAGCCCAGTGATATTCTGGTGTTGACGCCAAGTCTGAAAGAACTGGAACCGGCAATTCGCAGTGTCTTTGCGCCACCACCGCGTGAGCGCGAAACCGGCAGCAAACGCCTGCAAAAAGATAACCTGTATTTACCGATCCAGATTGCCGGGGTGTCGCGTCTGGATGTCAGCAATGCCTGGCGCGCGGTACTGGGCCGGATTCAGTGGGTACGGCGCCGTTTCAGTATTGAGGACTTTGCCGACTGGCTCAGCCTGAATGCGACCCAGCAGTATTATGGTCTGGACTATAGTCAGGTAGAGCGGATGTTACAATTGCTGACAGATGCTGGCTTCAAGCGTGGATTGGACCAGCAGCATTTACAGCAAAGTCTGAGCGCAGGCGATGAGGATTACCGGTTTAGCTTTAAATTCGCGCTGGACCGTCTGGCGTTGGGTCTGGCGATTCCTGAACATACCCTGTTTCAGGACACCTTGAGTTATGCCAAGGTTCTGACCAGTGATTTTCCCTTGATATCCACCCTGATCCGGATTTATCAGGATCTGGTAGAGCGCCGTGACTGGCTGACTTTGCATGAAACCGGACAGCGCACGCCAGTCAAAACCTGGCTGGAATATCTGCGCGCCGATCTGAACGAGTTCAGTGATGCTGGCGTGGAATCGCTCAAAACCGTTGCCGAGATTATCGACAAGCAAATGCGGATGCTGACCTTGGCCGATTATCATGACCAGGATGATCCGCATGCCAGTCAGGAACTGGTGGCACTCAGTCTGCCTCTGCCTTATGTGCTGGAAGAAATTCAGAATACCCTGGAGATGCAGCTGGATCAGGCCGAACCGACCGGACAGATTACTTTTAGCCAGATTGGTCAGATCCGGCCATTGCCTTATAAACTGGTGGTGATGCTGAATCTGGATAGCGGTAAATTTCCGAGCCGTAATCAACAGGTTCCGTTTGACCTGATGCGCAGCCTGAAGCCGCAACTCGGTGACCGTTCCCGTCTGGATGACGAGCAGGGCGCCTTTCTGGATGCCTTGCTGCTGGCACAGGAAAATCTATGGCTGTTCTATAATGGCTTTGATCTGGAGGATGGTGAGGCTCGCGATCCATCCACTGCCTTGCAGGAACTGGTTCAGCATATCGCGCTGATCTGCCAGTCTGAACAGCCGGATGCCGAAATCGATCCGATGGTGGATATTCATGGTCTGTCAGTCGCTCAACATATTCGGCAGCTTTATCATGTGCATCCCTTGCAGCCTTTTGATCCGGCCGGATTCGCAGATATGCAGACACCGCGCTATCAGGATCAGTGGTTTGCGGTAGCAGAGTATATTCGTAGTGCCGAAGGCAAGCGCAGCAGCTGGATCAATGCACATTATCCGGCATTGGAACAAAAAGAAATCCGGGTACTCAAAGGCGATGAATGGATCCGCGATATGATTTTCCCGGCACGTCTATTCCTGAAAAGTGTCGGGGTTTCCACGATTCGCTATGCCGATTTGCCGAGTTCCCGGGAACCCCTATTACTGAACAAGCTGGAACAGTATCAGGTACGGGATTTCCTGTTGCAACAAGAGCAGGAGATTGAGCCGAACCTGATGCTAGACCGTTTGCCAGTGGGCAAAACCCAGCAAGCCACCTGGCTGGGCAGCCAGCAGGAACAGCAGTTATTGCAAGAACGTTTGCTGCAGTTGGGTAAAGAACTGACGCCAGTTACCCAGCAATCCTGGCAGTTCAGTCCTGAACTGATCATTCATATTAACGTGCCTCAGGTTCCACACAGCAGCTACTGGCTGAGTATGCAATCCTCTTCGGCCTCGGAAAAACGCCGTGCCCAGATCTGGCTGGAGTATCTGCTGTGGCTGGCTTACTTAAATGATGATGCACGCTCTCCAGAACTGGAGCGCATTGTCATTTTCAGTAATAAAACCCTGAAGTTTTCTGGCTTGAGTTCGAGCAAGGCACATGAGTATTTGCAGCTCTGGTTAAAGGCATGGAAAATTGGTCAACAGCAGCCGCTGGTCTTGCCGGCAGAATTACTGATGAAAAAAGAGTGGCAGTGGGCCGAGAATGAACAGGGTAAAATGACCATTGTGGAAATGCAGGAATTGTTGGAAGCCTGGAACAACAGTTATAGTCCTAAAACAGCTAAGCCATTGACTTCGAATGAATCTAGTGTCTTGCATCAGGATTGGCAATTTATTTTGCAAGATCAGGATCCGGATCTGGCCTTGCAAAACTGCTGTCATGATTTTGCCCATGGCCTGTATGCACCAATTCATCAACATCTGGAATGGGTGAAATAGCCGTATGACTTTCTTAAAGCAGCAGACGCAAACAGCCATTTCTACCAATCCGATTCAGGACATGAAGTTTCGGGGCCTACACTGGATTGAAGCCTCGGCAGGCACCGGCAAGACCTATACGCTCTCCAGTCTGATGGTGCGGATTTTTCTGGACCAGTATTATCCGCATCAGGTGATTGCGACGACATTTACCCGTAAGGCCACGGCTGAACTGAAAAACCGGGTACGGCTTCGCGTCGAGGAAACGCTGGCTTATATCCAGCGTCATCAGCAGCTCAATTCAGTTGAAATCGCAGCAAAAATCCAGAATGAAACCGATCCTTTATTTCAGCAGGTACTGAAAGATTATGGTTCACGGCTGGATTATGCCCGTCGCCGTTTACGTCTGGTGCTAAACCAGCTGGATGAACTGTTTGTCGGCACCCTGGACAGCTTTAGCCAGAAACTGTTACGTGAATTTGCCTTTGAAAGTGGCAAGATTGAACGTGCAGAACTGACCGAAGATCAGGATCTGTATATTCAGCAGCTGATTCATGATGTGCTGCGTGACTGGATTCAGCAGCAGCCGCAATATATGGTCAATCATCTGTATGTTCAAAATCTGCTGAAACCGGTGGAGCATTATACCGGGCTGGTGCGTGATGCCCTGAATTTCAGCAAGCAGCATTTCCGCAAGATCGAACTGGCTGAATGTGACCTGAACAAATTGGAAGCCTGCATCAGTCAATTAGTGAGTATTGAGGAGCATGATCTTGCCGTCATGCGGCGTTATTGTCAGGAAAGTCCGAAGTATTTTCACAAGAGTTTTTTGACCAAGTTAACCGAAATTTGTGAAAACTTTATGACCTGGAGCGCAGCCCTGAAAAATCAGGGTGGCATGAGTTTCTTTGATGCTGAATTGCAGCCGATTTTACTGAATCTGTGCCATTTGCGCCGCAAGAAAACCGATTTCCAGCCGACCACTCAGGTCTTTAACAAAAGCTGTCCGGATGCAGAGCAGCAGCTGATTTTGCAACATAGTCTGATCGTGGCAATTGATGCGCTGTGTGAGGTCAAACAGTATCTGGATGAGCAGCTGCAACAGCTTACGACCTATCTGGAATTTCATATTATTCAAAGTGTGCAGACCCGTTTGCCACAAACCTTGCAGCAGCAGGGTGAAACCACTTTTTCCCAGCAAATTCGTACATTGGCGGAAGCATTGCAAGGCCAGCAGGGACAGCGTTTTGCCCAGTTTGTACAGGCACGTTATCCGCTGATTCTGGTCGATGAATTTCAGGACACCAATCAGGATCAGGATGATTTGCTGGCCAAGATCTGGCGTGATGCCAACCGGGTGCAGTCCGGCTGCATGATTATGGTCGGTGATCCGAAACAGGCAATTTACGGTTTCCGTGGCGGCGATATGCTCACCTATAACAAGGCACATGCCGATGTGCTGCATAAACAGGGCCGCGAATATACCCTGATGCAGAACCATCGGTCAGTCAAACCACTCGTAGAAGTAGTTGATGCGCTGTTCCAGCGGCAAATGGATTTTGGCGAACAGGTGCAGTACACCTTGATTCAGGCCGGTAGTCGCCCGCATCCAGATCTGGTCGATATGGGCAGGATCAACCCGCAGCCTTTACGATGGATTCAGCTAGGTGAATCGGACCTGGAGGCAGACCAGGTGGCCTGGAAAATCCGTGCATTGCTGAATCAGTCTGCCCAGCAGCAACTGTACTTTCAGCAGCAAGAGCATCAGCAAAGCCTGAGCGCAGATGATATTGCCGTGTTGGGATTTGGGCATTTTGCTCTGGAACAGGTGAAGCAGCGTCTGCAGCGTATGGGCATTCCCTCCTATAAAGAATCCAAACAGAGCGTGTTTGCCAGTCCCATCGCTCAGGATGTCGCGGCCGTATTGACGGCGATTATGGATCCTTTCAATGAGGCCAAGGTCAAGCGGGCTTTACTAACCCGTCTGCTGGGCTTCAATCTGAAAAAACTGATTGATTTGCAAAGCCAGAGTGAAGGCCTCAGTCGCTATATTGCGGATCTGGATATAATTCGGGAAATGTGGTTTGAGAAAGGCTTTTTGACCGCCTGGAATTATGCACTGAACCTGTTTCAGGTCTGGACCAATCTGGTGGCCAGTCAAAGTCTGGACAATGAGCGGGTGGTGGTCAATCTGCGCCATCTGACCGAGATGCTGAGCCAGCAGAGTGAATATTATCAGGGGGCGCAAAAACTCTATCACTGGTATTTGCGCCAGCTTCAGTCACCTTCAGGCAAGGACAGCGAAAAAGAACGCAAGCTGTCTGGGGATCATGGGGTGCAGCTGATGACCATTCATGCCTCCAAAGGGCTGGAATTTAAAGTGGTGTTTTTATTGGGAGCAGATGCTGCTTTTGATGTGAATAAAGGCAATCTGAATTTTTCCCTGTCTGCGCCTGAACAGGACAACATCCTGGAACAATCCCGGGTGATTGCAGTCAATCACAAGAATTTGCATGAGCAGGCGATTCTGCAGAATGCAGCGCGTAATGCTGCCGAAAACCACCGGCTCTGGTATGTGGCGCTGACCCGTGCCAGTCACCGGGTATATGCCATGCTGCAGGACCAGAACGCACAGTCCGATTCCGGGCTGGCCTTCTGGCGTGGTCAGGGAGATCAACTGTTTCAACATGCTTTAAGTCTGGTCGAGCAGCCGCTGTCTCAGGAACCACCGCGTCTGGTCGAGCAGTCGAGCCATCATCAGGTCGACATGCGGGCGCAACCTTTGCCAGAGCGGCAGTTTTATCCGCGAACCAAAACCAGTTTTACGGCTTTGTCACAGCATCAGCTACATGGACATATCTTGCAGGATGACCTAGTCATGGCTTCAGAACAGCCCGATAGTGCCGCCGATGAAATTCATTTTACCGGTCTGGAAGAACAGCCAGCAGCCGTGCCCTTAGACTGGATTAGGCTGAATTTTCCTAAAGGTACAGTGGCCGGAACTTTCTTGCACAGCATTTTTGAACATATCGATTTTCAGGACAGCAGTTACTGGAATCTGGAAATCCGGCGCCGTTTTAAAAATACCGCACCGCAAATCTGGCAGGAACTGAAAGAAAAATTTGAACAGGCTTTTCATATACGTAGTGTACTGGAACAGGCCTTTTCCCTGCATTATCAGGCCGCTGTGGTGAATCTGCGAACCCTGTTTCAGGCCACAGCTCAGGCAGATTTCAAAGCCGAGGAATTGCGTCATAGTATGCAGCGCGTATTGTCCAGCCTGAACTATAAGTTATTGACCGGAATTCGCCTGCATGACCAAAGCAAAGCTTATCGCCAGCAATGGCAGCAGCTGTTTCACTCGGCACAACAGCTCGATCGTTCGGGTCTGCTAGAATTTTTAGGTCAGTTTCAGGTGTATTTCGATGGGCTGGAGGATGACTCCTTTATCCAGTTTTTTGAACAGGAAGTGGCCCAGCTCACACGCTCTGCAAGCACTGAATCGCTGAATGTGGACAGTATTTTCCAGACTGCTTTTGATGGCTTGTTGGACGAGATTACAGAAGATATTTTGCTGAACCTGATGCATGACTGGGTACATGACATTCTGGCCACTCCGATTCAGGTAGATTTTGCTTTGGCGCAGCTGGAGGCTAAACAGTATCTGTCAGAATTTCCTTTTTATCTGTCCTTGACCGATGCTCCTTTGCAGATTCGGCAAATCCATCAGCTGTTTCTCGAACATGACATGGTCATGAGCGATTTTAATGAAGCCAAATCGGCGCGGTATCTGACCGGTTCCATCGATCTGGTGTATTTCGATGGTCAGCGCTACCATATTGCCGATTATAAAAGTAACTTCCTCGGACCTGATCAGCAGCACTATAGTGCTGAGGCAATTCAGCAGAATATGAGCCAGTCCAGTTACTGGTTGCAGGCCGCTTTGTATCTGGTGGCGCTGCATCGGTACCTGAGTGCCAATATGCAGGGTTATTCGATTCAGCAGCAATTGGGCGGCGCGACCTATCTGTATTTGCGCGGGATGAATGGACAGGCGCAGCAAGGGGCTTATCATTGGCAACCGAGCCTGGAATTCATAGAAAAACTGGATCAAATATTGGGCTATTTTGAGCAGAAAAAATCAGCATGATTTTGCAGTTTTATAAAATATATAAAGATTAAACAGAAAATTATCCTGTGGATAAATTTGAGGATAACTGTGTGGAAAATGAGCAGAATCACGTGTCGCAGCAAGATTCCAGTTTAATAGCCTGGATTGACTATTTGTGTCAGCCGCCGTTTAGTACGGCTACATTTGATCCGGCAGCAAAATTCTTGATTCAGCAACTGCTTGAGGCGATACAGGCAGGGGATAGCTGTATCGAAGTTGATCCTCAGCAGGTTGCCCTATTACATAATCTGGTTCTAGATCGCCGTCAGCAAAGTACAGGAATTGCACCATTTATTTGTGCAGATCAGCATTTATATCTGTACCGCTATTGGCAACTGGAACAGGCAGTAGCCTCACATATTGCTCGGATTAAAGCCCAACCGGTTGCCGCTATTGATTTATCCGAACGTGATCGCAATTTATTGTCAGATCCACAGCAAAAATTGGCACTGGAAATGGTTGCGCGGCAGGCGCTGAATATTATTAGCGGCGGTCCGGGTACCGGTAAAACCTATACCTTGGCGCATATGATTGCGGTCCTGCATGAAGCCTTGCCAAATA
Organism: Acinetobacter lwoffii; assembly: GCF_024129685.1. Lineage (GTDB taxonomy): Bacteria > Pseudomonadota > Gammaproteobacteria > Pseudomonadales > Moraxellaceae > Acinetobacter > Acinetobacter lwoffii_X. Next base: position 48,426 of record NZ_JAMXXL010000021.1, read on the forward strand.
TCCGGATTGCCATGGCAGCACCTACCGGAAAGGCCGCACAGCGCATGAAAGAAGCACTGCAAAAAGCCTTGCATAGTGAAGCTCTACAACAGTTTGAGCTAGAAGCATTAAAACAGTTACAACCGGTGACCCTGCATCGCTTATTGGGTCTGGGCACTCGCGGACAGCCACGCTTTCATGCCAAACAGCCTTTGCCCTATGATGTGATCGTGGTCGATGAAGCCTCAATGCTGGATTTGAATCTGTCACAGATGTTGCTGGCCGCCGTACCGTCTCATGCACGGCTGATTTTACTCGGTGATGCAGACCAGCTGGCCTCTGTGGATGTCGGAACGGTACTGGCAGATTTACAGCAAGTAGCGACTCTGGACGATAATCGGGTCAATTTAATCACCACACGACGTTTTGCGACTGGGGCCAAGATTGGCGCAATGGCGGAGTTTATCCAGCAGAATCATGAGCCTTCTCACGTCTTGCAGAAATTTGAGCAACAGATTCTAGCAGCCAGTGAGTTACAGGCGATCGATTTGGATCAGGTTGAGATCGACCATTTGCAGCTGCAGTACCTGCTCGCTGGCGCCGAACAGACCGCGCATAACTTGAATCAGTATTATGACCAGCTGATGTATGGTTATCAGGCTTATATACAGGCCATAAAAACAGAACGAAACTCAGCTGATTTTGAGCAGTATGTGCAACAGGTAGTCAAAACTTTTGATGATTACCGGATTTTAACAGCAATCCGTTCTGGTGATTTGGGTCTGATCAAGATCAACCTGCAGATTGAGCAACGCTTTTTAGCAGCCCAAGGGCAGTTGAAACAGGGCGACTGGTATGTCGGACGCCCCGTCATGATGAGTTATAACGACTATCAGTTGGGGCTGTCCAATGGTGATATTGGCATCTGTTTTTTACGTGAGCAATCTGGTCAGCACCAGTTTGAAGTGTATTTTCCGAGTTTAGAAAAATGGGTGTTAGCCACCCGTTTACCTAAAAGTATTGAAACTGCTTTTGCACTGACCATTCACAAATCTCAAGGTTCAGAATTTTCCCATACCGCAGTGGTGCTGGATCAATATGCAAAAAATTTATTGAGCAAAGAGTTGATTTATACTGCAATTACTCGAGCCAAAAAAGTGGTCAGTTTATTGGTAGATTATGATGCTTTTACACAAGCACTTTGTGTCAGAACCACCCGGAAAAGTGGTTTGAGCCAAAAAATCATTGAAAAATCTAGTAATTTAATTGGCAAAAATAATCAAATCTTGTAGGTAAAAGCTTACAAGGATTCAGGAAATTGACGCATAGAGCTTTTGCTCGGTTTTTGAGAAGATTGGTTCTACAAAATAACTCAACACGGAAAGTTGAGCATAATCGTATAATGATAATAATAATGTCGGTAGACAGCGAACTTACAGTGAAGTAAGTGAAAGAGGAAACTTACAGCCGCTAAGCCTTGTAGTTTTGGGAGAGACTACAAGGCTTTTTTATATCCTGATTTTTTTATAGGAAGCTTGCTGGATTTTTATCCTAATTTCTTAGCAAAAATTTTCAGCCCTAGCCAGTAAACTTAAGTAAATAGCGTTAAATAAAACGAGAGCTATGTAACATTATGCAAATTTTCACCCTGTGATGTACGAAATGGCTTACAGCAAAATGAGGCAAATACCTCTATTTGTCTGGTGGGAATATGGCAAAATCTACCACACAAGGAAGATGATTTTTCAACAGGATGTTTGAAAATAATAATAAGCGTAAAACGCCATAATAATACAATAAATAATAATGATAAGAGAAAGAACTACAGCGCCAAAAAGCCCGAGTTTACTCGGGCTTTTTTTTATCCATTTTCTATGGGGAGTAGCTGAAGATTCAAGCGAGCTAAAGGGTTTGCGGGCTTTTCAAAGGAGTTTCTATATTTAATTTATTCTGGATTTATTTCATTAAAATAATGCAAAACCTAAATCTTTAAGGAACAAGAGTCATCGGATCTGAGCTGTATCAATGAGCAACCAAAACCATGCAAAAATCTGGATCTATTTTTGCAATTTGATGCGTTTTCCCTTAAAATATGCAACTTGCTGTAGTGATGCACGGCAGTCAAGGTTTTGAATTCTCATCACTTTGATTTTTATCAAAATATACAAGCATCTCGGAGAAATCGAATGGCTTTAACTAACGCAGATCGCGCAGAGATCATGGCTAAATTCGCTCGCGCTGAAAACGACACTGGTTCACCAGAAGTTCAAGTAGCTCTTTTAACTGCTCAAATCAATGATTTACAAGGTCATTTCAAAGAGCACAAACACGACCACCATAGCCGTCGCGGTCTTATCCGTATGGTTAACCAACGTCGTAAACTACTTGACTACCTTAACGGTAAAGACCACGGTCGTTATGTAGCATTGATCGGTGCTTTAGGTTTACGTCGTTAATTCGATTTAAACTTTATTTTCGGGTGTATTGCATGCTTTGTGCTTTATTGCTGAAAACTAAAGTCGGTTTAGCTTTGCGCTAAGCCAGTGGAAGGGGCGAATGTTTCGCTCCTTCTTTGTGTTTAAAAATAGTATTTAATCTGGTGAGGTCGGCTTCTAAGCTTTGTCATTTACTCGTCCATATGGTCATGAATGCCAAACCTTAGGGGTCTCCACTAGAATAATTGTTCACAAGAACTAGGAAAAAATAAAACATGTCAATGTTTAATATTATTCGTAAAGAATTCCAATTCGGTCAGCACAACGTTATCCTGGAAACAGGTCGTGTTGCCCGTCAGGCAAATACTGTTGTGATCACCATGGGCGGCGTACAAGTACTTGTTGCTGTTGTGGCACAGCCTAAAGCAAAAGCAGGTCAAGACTTCTTCCCATTGACTGTAAACTATCAAGAAAAGCAATATGCTGCTGGTCGTATCCCGGGTGGTTATGGCAAGCGTGAAGGCCGTCAGTCTGAAGCTGAAACTTTGATTTCACGTCTGATTGACCGTCCAATTCGTCCGTTGTTCCCAGAAGGTTACTTTAACGAAATTCAAGTTACAGCTACTGTTATTTCTTCTGACAAAACCATGGATGCTGACATTGCTGCAATGTTAGGTACTTCAGCTGCATTGTCTATCGCTGGTACACCTTTCCGTGGTCCGATTGGTGGCGCGCGCGTTGGTTTAATCAACGGTGAATACATCCTGAACCCAAACCTTGAACAACTTAAAGAGTCTGATCTTGATCTTGTTGTTGCGGGTACGGAATCTGCAGTATTGATGGTTGAATCTGAAGCGAAAGAGCTTTCAGAAGACCAAATGCTGGGCGCTGTATTGTTCGGTCATGACGAAATGCAAATTGCGATCCAGGCGATCAAAGAATTTGCTGCAGCTGCAGGCGCGGTTGAGTCAACTTGGGTTGCTCCAGTTAAAAACGAAGAACTTCTTGGTAAATTGAAAGAAGCTTTCGAAGCGAAAATCTCTGAAGCTTACACGATTGCAGTGAAACAAGACCGTTATGCGGCACTTGACGCGCTTTATGCAGAAGCAGTTGCACAGTTCGTTCCTGAAAATGACGAAACTGGCATTGCAGAAGAAGTAAATGAGCTGTTCGAAGACCTTAAATACCGTACCGTACGTGACAACATCCTGTCTGGTAAGCCACGTATTGATGGTCGTGATACCAAAACTGTTCGTGCAATCGACGTACAAGTAGGCGTTCTAGATCGTGCTCATGGTTCTGCATTGTTCACACGTGGTGAAACTCAAGCCTTGGTCACAACGACTTTGGGTAATACACGTGATGCGTTGATGGTTGATACTCTTGCAGGTACCAAAACTGACAACTTCATGTTGCACTACAACTTCCCTGCATACTCTGTAGGTGAAACGGGTCGTGAATCTGGTCCTAAGCGTCGTGAAATCGGTCACGGTCGTCTGGCACGTCGTGGTGTTCAAGCTGTACTTCCTGCGGCTGACCGCTTCCCATACGTGATCCGTATCGTATCTGACATCACTGAATCTAACGGTTCATCTTCAATGGCGTCTGTATGTGGTGCTTCATTATCATTGATGGATGCTGGTGTTCCACTTAAAGCACCAGTTGCAGGTATTGCGATGGGTCTAGTGAAAGAAGGCGAGCGTTTCGCAGTTCTTTCTGACATCTTGGGTGATGAAGATCACTTGGGCGACATGGACTTTAAAGTAGCTGGTTCTGCAAACGGTATTACTGCGCTACAAATGGACATCAAGATCGAAGGTATCACTGAAGAGATCATGGAATCTGCATTGAATCAGGCTTATGCGGGTCGTATGCACATCTTGAATGAGATGAACCAAGTGATTTCACGTGCGCGTCCTGAAATTTCGATGCACGCACCGACATTCCAGGTGATCAACATTAACCCGGATAAAATCCGTGATGTGATCGGTAAAGGCGGCGCGACCATTCGTGCAATTACTGAAGAAACTAAAGCAGCGATCGATATCGAAGATAACGGTACAGTTCGCGTATTTGGTGAAACTAAAGCGGCTGCGCAAGCTGCAGTTGCCAAGATCCAGGCACTTACTGCTGAAATCGAGCCAGGTACAATTTATACAGGTAAAGTGATTCGTATCGTTGAATTCGGTGCGTTCGTAAATATCCTGCCAGGTACTGATGGCTTGCTTCACATCTCTCAAATCTCAAACGAACGTATTGCGAACGTGGCAGATGTATTGAAAGAAGGTCAAGAAGTGAAAGTACAGGTTGCGGATGTTGATAACCGTGGCCGTATCAAATTGACGATGAAAGACATCGAACAAGTTTAATTCTTAAAATATTCACATGGGAAAACTCATGTGAATAACAACAAAAAAGCCCTGAGATTGGTCAAAGTGTTTACTTTGGCTGGCTCAGGGCTTTTTTTATGCCTTCAATAAGATTCTGCTACGCAAATAAAGACTGATTGGATTGCTTAAGTCTTCGGCTCGGCTCATAATTTTAAGACGGATAGATGGGGAAGGCCTAGCTCTATCCTGCAACAACAAAAAGCAGAATTGTGAATAGAGAATTGTCTTAATGCAGGTTTATTATTTTTACCAACATCCGACCGAACATCATATTTTTGTACAAAAAGAGCCTATTGCTCAAGCCGAACCTGAATTTATCTGGATCGACTATACCCGGGCAGATGTGGTTAATCGGGCTGAGACTTGGCAAAAAGAAATAGAACAGCAGACCCATTTATACCTAAACGAATTGCATGTAAACGATATTCTTAATTTAGAACATCCTTGTGTATTTGATAGCATGGATGACTATGAGTTGCTTATTTTTCGCAAGCTGATTACCCCGGATGATGACATCGAGAGCGGTGAGCAGGCGCTGGAACAGCATGAAAAAGTATTTGGTCTGGCGACTACTCCGATTAGTTTTATCATGACTCCTCAAGTGCTGATTACAGTACGTGAGCAAGGCAATAAAGCAATAAAAAATTATATTTCCCGTATTGAAACCCATGTGATCCGTTCCACTCAGGAACAAAATAAGTCACGAAAACTCCCGATGACCCCGCTGGATTTATCGTTACGTTTGCTGAATAGCATGGTGGATGGTTATTTGGATTTACGTGTGCCTTTAACCCGACGGGTTGAATTCTGGCAACAGGAGTTATTACAGGGGCATCGCCGCTTTACTAAATGGAACCAGTTATTGCAAGAAAGCATATCTTTTCAACAAGTGGAAAATCTCTGTGAAGAGCAAATTGATACCTTGCAAGAACTGCGAGATGAAATTATCGATAATTATCCACACTTGAAAGGCAAGAAGAAGTCGGAACGGCAGGATATTATGCTGGTCCGAATGAATGACCTGGTCAGCCATGTAGAGCGCATCCAAAAACACACTGTTCGTTTGCGTGCCTCGATTCAGGCGGCTATCGACCTGCATTTTTCAGCCATTGCCAATCAGACCAATGAAAATATGCGCATCTTGGCGATAATTACCGCTATTTTTGCACCGCTGACCTTATTGACCGGGATTTACGGGATGAACTTTGAATTTATTCCGGGGGCGAAATCTCCTGTCGGGTTCTGGAGTATGTTAATGATCATGTTCATTAGCACGGTATTGCTGGTGTATTATTTCTATCGCAGACATCTGGTCGGCCGAGGGGAGCGCAGTGTGATTGATCTACTGGCACAACAGCATAAGAATCAACACGTGAATCTGTTCTGGTTCCTGGACTATGAGCCGATTAAGCAATCAGTGAAAGAGACCATGAAAGAAGTTGAAAAGCTGACCAAATTAAAATAGAGCTACCTTTATCAATCGATATTTATAAAAGTTGTCCTATTTTTCAAGCACACGTAGATCAGTGGACTTCAATTTTAGATTAGCTCTGTAGAAATCAACACTCTGTTCTGCTGATCACTCAACTTGAGCTGTTCGAGTCAGTATTTTATAGATTTCATCTTTTAATTTCAGTTTTTTACGCTTGATCGCCTCAATATCATTGTTGATATGATTGACTGGATCAAGTTCAAGCTGGCTGATTTCTTTGTCCAGCTCATTATGTTCCTCGAATAACTTGGCAAAATAGGGATTTTCCTCGCGAAGTTGCACAATCAAGTCGCGGTATTCGGGAAACATGTATTTGATTTTCTTATTGCAATCTTTGGTTTTCATAGGGATTCTTATACTCTAATCATAAAATTAAATATAAATATGTTCTGATCTGCACTTGAAAATGCAGATCGACAGAACATGAAAAGGATTTACTTGAAGTGCAAGTGTTTGACCTCGCGGCGTAACTCCTGCACCTCATCAATGAGGTCCAGCATCATGGCAACGGCGCTAAATGAGGCATCAAAATCACGTTGCAGGCGATAGGCGCGTTGTGCACGCGAGATATCTTCGCCGAGGAAAGTGCTGGTCGGGGTTGTGGAACGATTGGGTAAAATTCCATGTTCAATTAACTGCATGACCCATTCCGGGCTTTGTCCACACGCTTCTGCAAAGTGGATCAAGTCAAATGAACGATCGTCCATAATTTCTGAGGGGGTATAACCGTGGGAAAAACTTTCTTGATACTGAATCGTAGTCATGGGTCTACTCCTTAAACAGCCAAGTGTGCAAAATCCAGAGAAAGGGAAGGTACTAAAATAGAACGCTTTCCAATCCTTGGACATGCAGACTCAGAGTGATGACTCAAATGATCATGAGTGAAGAGTCGGGATGTGCTGGTAGTCGATGAATCAGTCGGTCTGACCGGATCTTTATCAGCAGCATGCGAGGCAAAGAAGGTTAAAGCTGAAGTGGTTTTTATAATTTTATGTGTTATCGACAAAGCGTATTCAATCACTTTCCTGTGTTGAATAGAGGGTGCCATATCAGGGCTGCAAAGCAGACCAAAGGGCAAAATTGAACGAGGCTGAAGGTTGATCATCATAAATGGATAAAAAATAACCGTCTTCGATCCATTATTATGACTTTAGCTGTCCCAAAACAGTTTTTATTTGTACCTTATTGTTTCAAATCATGACAAAGAAAAAAGCCCCAAATACAGGGGCTTTGAAAATCTTTCTGAAATTAATATTTTACCCAGGTGACACTGCGGCCAATCACTGATACCCCCACATAACCACGTAAGGTCAGACGTTTGCCATTAGCACTTAAGCGTGCTTTACCCTTATAAACTTTGCCACTGATCGGATCAAGTACTTTGCCATCATGGTATTCACGTGGTTTTTTCGGATCTGCCTTAAAGTCCCAGATAAACGGCAGGCCTAGAAAAGGCTTGTTCTTGAGCTGACCTGGACATTTATGACAGATCCCCATTTTTTCTGCGCCAGGCAGGCTGCGTGTTTCGACAATCACCCCTTCATAACTGCCATCTGCTTTCTTGCGAATTTCTACATCCGCACGAGAATAACCAGACTGATCATCGATGGTTTTCCATTTACCCAATAACGGATCTTCATAGGCAAAGGCTAAGCTAGAAACTGCTGCTAAACTCATCCCCATTACTAGAGTATTCAATAATTTTCTCATAACATACCTGTTAAATTGATGATGTATTCATTTTAGAATTATTGCTCTAATTTATTTTAAAAGCATAATTAAATCAATAGGATGAACTGTGAAGTCTTTCTCATAATTTTTTGAAAATGATGAATATTTAGGTTTTGTTAATGTGAATAATCTTATAATTCAACAGGGATTCTTAGATTGGATTCACAGGAGAGTTTGATTCAGGGAGTAGACGGGTTTTCTAATGTAGGGGAATACGCTCTGTTGAACTCAGTCCCATAGGTTTTAAAATATAAAAAAAGCATTCCTAGGAATGCTTTTAAACTTAAGGATTCTAAGTACTTAGCTCAGGTGTTTACCAAATAGACCCAAGGCTTCTTCAGCCGTAAAGGTATATTGGCTATTACAGAACTGGCAGTCCATCTCGATCGGATTCTGGAATTCCAGCGTTTCACGGATCGACTCTACGCCGATTTGCTGTAAAGCGACTGCACAACGCTCTTTAGAGCAGGTACAACCGAACTTCAACACTTCCGTATCTGGCAGACGCACTTCTTCTTCATTATATAAACGATACAGAATATCAGTGGCTTGCAAACCGACTAACTCTTCAGTTTTTAGGGTCTCTGTGAGCATGGTCAGACGTGGCCATAGGTCTTCATCTACCCGGCGTTGTTCTTCTTCACTATTACGTGGTAACAGCTGAATCAGTAAACCACCTGCACGCTGATGGTCGCTCGCCAGCACAATGCGCGTTGGAATCTGTGCAGACAGGTCATAATACTGCATCAGACAGCCCGCCAAATTTTCTTTATCAAGGGGTACAATCCCCTGATAACGCTCGCCAAATTCTGGTTCGATATTGATGAACAGAACCGGAGAGGTGAGTGACTTCAACACGGTACTGCTGTCTTCACCGACCAGAAAGTGCGGATCTTCTTCATAGTCAGCCAAAGCGCGAACTTCACCCAAATGGTTACATTCAGCCATAGCCCATTTAAATGTGCCTGATGCCTGAATTTGCAGGCTGATACGTCCTTTAATCTTCAATGTGCTGGCCAGCAGTGCAGTGGCACTGAGCATTTCACCTAGCAGGATTTTAACTGCAGGGGCATAGTCACGTTGCGCTAAAATGGTTTGTAAAGCTTCTTCAAGATGCACCACTTCACCACGAACAGGGCTATCTTCAATAAAAAAGCGTTGGCGTAAATCAGACATAAAATTCTCCATAACCCTGCTTTAATGGTGTCATTATTGTAAAACACAAGTTATGACAGTTCATCTCTTAACGTATCAATTCCTGCGCCGTTTGTATCCTGTTGCTGCTGTGTAGCTTGTTTTTGCGCTTTATGGCGTTGATCCTGGGCAAACAGATGCTCCAGTTCGGCTAAACTGCTCCGCTGATTTTCATAATTTGGATGTTCATCCGGATCCAGATGATATTGGCTGTTGAGCAGTTTTTCATCCTGTTCGCGGAAGTTTTGAATCTGTTGCTGGCTATTTTCGAGGTCAGGATTGAGCTGGTTTAGTAAGGCCTGACTGAGTTCCAAAGCTGAAAGATAAGTTTCACGCCAGATGTGTTTCACGCCCAAATCCTGCAATAAATGCACATGATGCCGGTCACGGGCACGTATCCATAAACAGGTTTCAGGATAATTCAGCCGCAGATGCCGCACGATCAGCATCGAGTCTTCAATATCATCAATCGCCACAATCACCTGTTGCGCTGTAGCAATGCCGGTCTGTATCAAGGCTTCCGGTTCTGTTGCATCTGCCTGATAGAAAGGGATGTCGTACTGCGCCAGAAGTTCAGTGGCTGGCAAATTGCTGTCCATGACACTAAAAGCGTGTTGCTGCTGCAGTAAAATCCGGGCAATAATCTGTCCGAAGCGGCCAAAGCCAATCAGCAGGATTGGTGTATGGGCTTGAGGATTGGAATCGGTTTCAAAGGTTGCCGCCAGATGATTGTGGCGATCCAGACGCGGTAAGATCTGGCTATGCAATAACCAATAAAATGCGGGGGTCAGCAGCAAGGAAAAACTCACCATCCAAAGCAAGGGGGACAGTAGATTGGCCGTAATAATCTGGTCGGATACTGCAATCACCAGTGCCAGTAAGGCAAATTCGCCGCCTTGCGCCAGACTGGCTGCCAGCAGGGTACTATTGCGCCAGCTATTTTGATGATAACGTGCCAATGCCAGACTGATTGCAAACTTGACCAAGATCAAAGCGAAAGTGCCGCCCAGAATCATTCCGGGGAAATCCAGCAGATCAGCTAAGTGCAGTGACATGCCCAGACTGATAAAGGCCAAGCCGATCAACACGCCCTGAAAAGGTCGAATCGTACTTTCTACCGCAGGCCGGAAATCTGAATCTGCCAGTAAAATGCCGGCAAACAAGGCGCCGAGAAATAGATTCAGTCCAAGGGTATTCATTAACACCAGCAACCCCAAGGTCACCGCAATCGCGACAATCGCATGCAGTTCATGACTGCCACTTTTGGCAATCCAGCGATACAGCGGTTGCATCAGGTAGCGATTACACAGGAACAGACCGCTCAACGTCGCGATGAGGGCAGCAAAGTAGGCCACGCCATGTTCGGTCGAGCGAATCCCGGCAAATAAGGGAATGGCTGCAATCACCAGAATGGCCAACAGAGCATGAATCAGCAGAATCGAATAGGCTTGCTGACCATAGCTGGTGGCGAACTGTTCCTGATGATTGAGATGTTGAATCACCAAAGTCAGGGCGGACAAACTGCCGGCGAGTCCAATTACAATGCTGGCGAGTAGGCTTTGCTGAAGGAAAACCCAGGCCATGAGCGTGAAAATCAGGGTGCTGATTAGTACCTGTAAAGCAGCCATCATCCACAGGGAGGGATTAATCTGCACAATGCGTTGTGGTCTGAGTTGCAGGCCGATCCAGAACATCAGTGCCATCAGGCTGACTTGCATGAAACTACTCATGACTTCGGGTGTCTGAATCAGGTGCAAAAGGCTTGGACTTAAGATGATCCCTGTTAACAGATAGCCCAGCACACTTGGCAATCTGAGCCTTTTACTCAGTGGCACTATCAACAGTGCAATGACCAGAACCAGTGTTATTTGTAACAGTATCGACATTTTCCTGCCCTAAATTTATTCTTGATCCAGACTTGCAGTTTCGTATTCCAGATCGATCCTCAGGCGCAATATCTTTTAGCTCAGTTCCTGAGGGTCGATGTCCAGCGTGAGCTTCATGCTAGAAGGTTTGTCCTGCAGCATGTTTTGCCACCAGCTACGCACATAGTAATGCAAACGTGGACGATCCGCTGACAATAGCACCATATGCGACTGATAGCGCCCCGCCTTGCGTTCCATTGGCGCAGGAATCGGTCCCCAGATGTCCAGCTCCAGATCAGGATATTGCCTGAGGAGTGCTGCATGTTTCTGTAAGAATTCGGTATTTTGTGACTGATCCTTGGATTCACAGCGAATCAGGATGGCATAACGATAGGGCGGCATTCTGGCCATCTGCCGTTCTTTTAAGGTTTGCTGGGCAAATACGCGATAATTTTCATTGACCAGGGTATTCAGCAGGGCATGATCAGGTCTGAGGGTCTGTAGGTAAACATCACCCTTATGTTCACCACGGCCTGCGCGGCCTGCCACCTGCACAATCAGTTGTGCAGTCCGTTCAGTAGCACGGAAATCCACACTGAGCAGACCGGAATCGATATCCAGAATCGCCACCAGCGTCACATAAGGAAAATGATGGCCTTTGGCCAGCATCTGGGTGCCAAGCAAAATGGCAGGTTCGCTTTTCTGAATCTTGTCATAGATTTTTTGCCAGCTGCCGACCCGACTGGTGGAATCGCGATCGACCCGAATCACCTCAAAATCCGGAAAGAGCTCATTCAGATGCTCTTCGACTTTGCCGGTGCCCATACCCAGTGTAATCAGTTCCTGATGCTGACATTGTGGGCAGTGTTCCGGCATACGGTGAATAGTACCGCAGTGATGGCAATGTAGATGCTGATAAGGCTGGCGGTGTACAGTGAAGTTGGCATCACAGTGCGGACATTTCGCCTGCCAGCCACAGCTGCCACACAGCAGGACGGGGGCATAGCCACGGCGGTTTAAAAAAATCAGCACCTGTTCTTTTTTCTCCAGGCGCTTTTTGATGTCCTGAATCAATTGCAGGCTAATCCCATGCTTTTTTTGCGCAACTTTTAAATCCAGAATATGGATTTTGGGCATCAAGGCCGTGCCGGCACGCTGGTTCAGCTCCAGTGCCTGCATCTTGCCATGTTGCACCAGCGCATAACTGTCAATGCTTGGTGTGGCTGACCCTAAGATTACCGGACATTGCTGTAAATGGCCGCGGTACAGGGCGACATCGCGGGCATGATAGCGGAAGCCTTCCTGCTGTTTAAAGGACAGGTCATGTTCTTCATCCAGAATGATCAGGCCCAGATTCGGCATCGGGGTATAAATGGCAGAACGTGTACCGAGTACGATTGAGGCTTTGCCGGTTTCTGCCGACTGCCAGGCTTGTAGCCGTTTGGAATCATTCAGCCCGGAATGCAGCAACGCAATATGGCAATGAAAACGGGACTGAAAACGGCTGATGGTTTGCGGCGTCAGGCCGATTTCCGGCACCAGCACCAGCACCTGTTTGCCCTGTTTCAGTACCTGTTCCATGATCTGCAAATACACTTCAGTTTTACCGCTGCCGGTCAGACCGTCCAGTAAAAAAGCTTGATATTGATTGCGATATTTTAATACCTGTTCGACTGCATGTTTTTGTTCAGGATTGGCAGTAAGCGGCATTTGTGCCAGCTGCATCGGCTGCGGATTGAAATCTTGTGGCTCCAGCACACAGGCGCAAATCTCTTTTTTCTCCAGCGCTTTTAAGGTCGCGGTTTCAATCCCGGCCATGTTCAGCACATTTTCAGTGGTCCCGACCGGATGCAGTTTTAAAATCCGGTAAGCTTCCTGCTGCTTGTCCGAACGGCGTACTTTGGCCTCGGCATCAGGGTCCAGTAATTTCCAGGTACGGGCCAGCAGGTTATAAGGCTTACCCTGACGCAACAGAGTCGGCAGGGCACTGTGGACGACTTCACCGATCGGAAACTGGTAATACTGCGCTGACCATGTCAACAAACATAAAACTTTGGCATCTATAATGGCGCGTTCATCGAGCAGTTCGGTTACTGCCTTAAGCTTAAAGCGTGGGTCGAGAGGAGTGTCTGCAGGCAGTTTTTCGATAATCACCCCGACCAGATTCTGCCGACCAAACGATACCAGTATACGTGCGCCAATCTGCGCCTGTTCAAATTGTTCTGCACTCATTGTGTAATCAAAACAATCAAATACATGTACAGGTACAGCAACGCGTACGCGATAAAGTAGACTGGAATCGGTGTGAGAATTTTGCATATCTTGGGGTGGAGATCCTGAAGAAATTTCGTCGTGCTTAAAGTTCGATTATGTTAGAGTGAGCAGATAATTTATATCAAAGAATATGAATGATTTCGGTGGTCTGACGCAACAGCGTTGAGCAAAATTTTGGAAAATTAGAGCATTACAATGCCTGCATATCAGTTTATTGCGCTTGATGCTTCAGGAAAGCAGCAAAAAGGCGTGCTGGAGGGGGATTCTGCACGTCAGATCCGGCAACAATTACGGGATAAAGCACTTATTCCTGTCTCTGTTGATCCTGTTGAAAAAAAAGACCAACAGCATCGTCGAAAATGGTTTGAAAAAAGCATCACCGCCTACGATCTGGCTCTGATGACCCGGCAGTTATCCGTGCTGGTCGCTGCTGCAATTCCGCTAGAAGAAGCCATCCGCGCCGTCGGCAAGCAAAGTGAAAAAGTCCATGTACAAAACCTGCTAATGTCGGTGCGCTCCAAAGTGCTGGAAGGGCATAGTCTGGCGCAGGGCTTGCAACAATCCGGACGTTTTCCCGAGCTGTATATTGCCACAATTGCCGCCGGTGAACGTTCCGGGCATTTAGACCTGATTCTGGACCAACTGGCAGACTATACCGAAAACCGCTTTGCCATGCAGAAAAAAATCCAGGGTGCGATGGTCTATCCGATTATCCTGATGCTGATGTCCTTTGCGATCGTGATGGGGCTGATGACCTATGTGGTGCCAGATATCGTCAAGACCTTTGACCAGAGTAAAGATGCCTTGCCGTGGATTACCGTGGCCTTGATGAAAGCCAGTGATTTTATCCGCATTGCCTGGCCATTTTTATTGATCGGTGGGGCTTTGGGGATTTTCCTGTTGGTCCGGTTTTTAAGAACCACCGCCGGGCATTATGCCTTTGACCGTCTGACCTTAAAATTACCTTTATTCGGCAAATTGTCACGCGGGATTAATGCCGCACGTTTTGCCAGTACCTTATCCATTTTGACCCAGTCTGGCGTGCCGCTGGTCGATGCACTGCGCATTGGTGCTGCAGTCAGCAATAACTGGGTAATCCGTGATGCGGTGAATCTGGCAGCGGAAAAAGTGACCGAAGGCGGTAACCTGGCAACCCAACTGGAACGCAGTGGTTATTTCCCGCCGATGATGGTACAAATGATCAGAAGTGGCGAGGCATCCGGTGAGCTCGACCGAATGCTGGAGCGTGCTTCACAGATGCAGGATCGTGAAGTGACCACCCTGATTTCAACTTTACTGGCTTTGCTGGAACCTTTAATGCTGGTCCTGATGGCCAGTATTGTTCTGGTCATTGTGATTGCGGTCATGCTGCCAATTGTGAATATGAATAATATGATTTAAACAGAAGCCAGTTAGAATTTTGCTGTGATCAAGATTCAAGTGGAAATTCTGAATGATGCAAATAAATGAGAGAGATTGAATGAAAAGGAATCAATTAAATAAACAGACAGGCTTTACCTTAATCGAAGTCATGGTGGTGATTGTTATTCTCGGTGTGCTTGCTGCGCTGATCGTTCCGAACGTGATGGGACGTGGTGAAAAGGCCAAAGTCGATACCACCGTGATCAAGTTACAAAGCATTGCAGGTTCACTGGATCAATACAAGCTGGACAATGGCAAGTATCCAAGTATGCAGGAAGGTGGTCTGGATGCACTGGTGAATCAGCCAGCGACTGCAAAAAACTGGGTGCCGGGCGGTTATGTCAAAGGCGGTTTTCCAAAAGACAGCTGGGATAATGAACTGCAATATGTGATTCCGGGCACCGATGGTCGAAGCTTCGATCTGTATTCATTTGGTGCAGATGGTCAATCGGGTGGTGAAGGAACAGATGCCGATATTTATTATCAGCCTTAATTGAGAATCATTATAAATTCTCGATAGATGGCATATATCACTTCACTTAATAGGCTATTTCAATACGAAGTGAAGTGATAATAACTCTTAATTATTAAATATAATGTAAGTTAATGATATTTATAATAATGAAATAATAAAATTGATATGCGAGTTATAATAAGAATTATTCCCATATTTATCTATTACAATTCTCGTAAAATATGAATAAACATAAACTTTCTATTTATTTAAAAAAGCTCATAATGATCTGAATGGCACTTGACTCGCCAACGGAGAAGCACATGAAAGCATTTATTCTGGGAGATGAAATCAATCAATTTCATTGGTCGATGCTGAAATCTGTTCTTCTGGTTTTAAGCATGTTGCCGATCAGTCAGGGTATTGTCCATTTATGGCAGAGCACCGAAGGCAGCAGCCAGATTATGGTGGCTTTTTTTGCTATCAGCTTGATGAGCAGTTTATTGGTCCTGTGTTTCTGGTCAGCATTAAATGCGAGTGTAATCCGCATTCAAGCCGAACAAGGTTCAGCATTTGAGCAGACACTGGTTAGCCTGTATCGTCATGTGCCGATGTTGTCTCTTGCCAGTATGGTGTGTTATCTGGCTATACAGTTTTAAGTTTTAAAGAGATAAAAAACCGAGGCTGTGACCTCGGTTTTTTATTGCCTTGAGTGTTCTTCGCTTTCGTAAAGGAAGCTTAGGAGGGGTTGATAAAATGCTATATTCAGGAATCCTCCTAAGTCCCCCTTTGTAAAAGAAGGACTTGAAGAAATTATCTTCTTGACTTAAAGCTAACATCCACTTTACGTGGACGGAAGCGCCATCCAATAAGCAAAAGCAGAACCGAGAAGATCATCACTGGCCAATCACTGAGTTTCATATACAGCGTTTCGCCCTGCATGGCTGGAAGTTCACCACGTAATACCGCTTCCTGATCCACCGGGGCTTTTTTTACGATGTGGCCATTGTGGTCAATAAAGGCGGTTACACCGGTATTGGTGGCGCGAATAAACCAGCGGCCATTTTCTTTAGCACGCATTTGCACCATTTGCAGATGCTGTAATGGTCCTGCCGTGCCGGTAAACCAGGCATCATTAGACACGGTCACCAGAAAATCACTTTGGCTGGCATTGCGACGGGTCAAATTCGGGTAGGCCACTTCATAGCAAATTGCAGAACCCAATGGATGATTTTTCACATTCAATGGTTTTTGATGATCTGCGCCCCGGGTAAAACCACTCATGGAAGGATCATTTTGCAGACCTGGCAAGACCCAGCTCAGCCAGCCTGATAAGGGGATATATTCACCAAAGGGAACCAGTCGTTGCTTCTTGTATAGGCCATCGGATTCATCGCCACTGGCCATAATACTATTGTAATATTTTGGATAGCCCGCAGTCTGCGATTCGGCTAAATCCCAATATGGAATGCCGGTCACCCATGCAGTGCCTGATTTTTCAGCTTGTACTTTCATGGCCTCCAGAAAGGCTTCAATATCAGTCTGGAACATGGGAATCGAAGATTCCGGCCAGACGATCAGATCACGGCCCCATTCGGTTTTACTCAAATTGGCATAAATCAATAAGGTCTTCACCTGATATTCAGTTAGCCATTTCAAGTCTTGCGGAATATTGCCCTGAATCAGGGAAACCGTTAAAGGCTTTTGATTTTTTTGCTCAACAAACGTCAGCTGTGCTGCGCCCCAGGCACCGAGTAATAAAACTGCCGAAGGAATAGCCCAGAACAGGCGTCTATTCAGAATTTCAACCAGTGCACAGGCCAGAATGATCACCACGAAAGACACCCCGAACACCCCGAATAAAGGCGCATAAGCATCCAAGTAGCGTTCGGTAAAGGCATAGCCAGCAAATAGCCACGGGAAACCGGTAAAGACCCAAGTCTTGGACCATTCAAACAGCACCCAGAGCGGGGCAAAGGTTAAAGGGGTTTCTGGGAAAAAGCGGCGATAGACAAACGTTTGAACGGCACTAAACAGACCCATCACCAGCGCCATAATCAGGATCATCACGACGCTGAGAAATGCACTGGTATCGCCATAGACATGAATCGAGGTGTACAGCCAGAATGCGCCGACAAACCACAAGCCAATCCCGTAAGCCCAGCCAATGCCAAAGGCCTGTTTTGCGCTACGTCCGCGCAGGCAGGCATAGAGCAGTGCCGGAGACAGAATCGCCAGCCACCAGTAATGATAGGGGGCTAATGCCAAACTGAAAATGGCACCTGCAAATAAGGCAATTAAAACAGGATAGATCAGCGGCAAGGTTTTTTGCTGTTGAGACGAACTCAACAGCTTATCAAAATACGCTCTCATTGGCGCACGGCTCGAATTAGGTGAATCGAGCGTGAATCTGCTTCAAGAATGGTAAATTGCCAGTTTTCCAGTTCAATGGTCTGACCCTCAAGATCACTCACCAGACCAATTTCCTGTAATAACAAGCCGCCCATGGTTTCCACTTCATCATCCGGGAAAGTCGCATCCAGCATATTATTGAAATACTCAATCGGGGTCAGCGCTTGTACTACCCAGGTATTGGCCGTAGTCGGATCATTGTCCGGAACAATGTAGTATGCTTCTTCATCAGCATTGTCATGTTCATCTTCAATTTCACCGACAATTTCTTCTAGAATATCTTCCAGTGTCACCAGACCCGAAGTCGTACCATATTCATCAATCACTACGGCAATATGCGTCTGGGTATTCTTCAGCATACGTAGCACTTGATCGGAGCGAGCACTTTCTGGAACAAACAAAGGCTGACGCATAAGCGCGCGAATATCGACCTTGGCCGTCGGTTCAGTCAGAAAAGGCAATAAATCCTTGGCCAACAGAATGCCGACTACATTATCGGTCTGATCGGATGAAAATACCGGAAAACGTGAATGTGCAGACTCGACCAGCACATGCAGAATATCCAGCAGTTGGTCATCTTCCTGCAAGCTGATCATGGACGTGCGAGGCGTCATGACTTCACGAATTTTGGTTGCCGGGAGGTCAAGAACGCCCTCAAGCATGGCAACAGTATCGGGTTCTAAAAATCGACGTGAATCTTGTACTAATTTTAGCAGTTCGTCGCGAGTTTCGGGTGCAGTTCCCAGCCATTTACGTAAGCCGCGCATACCCCACGACGGGCCTGATTCCTCGTGCATGATTTTTCCTGAAGACTCTTAATATCTAAAAAAACGTGGTTTTATCATACCGCAGAAAATACGCTTGTCTATTGTAAATATGATGCGCAGTCTTGATCGCGCGAGTCAGTGCTGATTTTGGAACTGGCCACATATGCAAAGCAGCAATGTAATCGCAGCTTTATGCTAAAATATGGCGGTCTTTCCATCCTGAGTCTATCGATGTCCCCAACTGAAATTATTCCAAGTCTGCAATTGAATACCCGAGGTTTGCGTTGTCCTGAGCCAGTCATGATGTTGCATCAGGCGATCCGTAAATCCAAGGCAGGTGATGTGGTTGAGGTGTTTGCTACGGATAATTCAACGTCGTGGGATATTCCAAAATTCTGTATGCATTTGGGGCATGAGTTGCTGTTTCAGGAAGAACGACTGGATGAAAATGGCAATAAAGAATTTCATTATTTAGTGAAGAAGGGTGGCTAAAGAGATAAATGACAGATGAGCTCAATGATCTGTCCCTATTTAGAAAATAAAATTCCACAAATCTGCTGAATTAAATAGATAAATGGACAAGAATTGAAATCTTAAATAGACCTCTTTCATAAATCATTTTTTACTCAGCTCCAAGTTATAAATTCCAGCAATTAGATTGAATCTCAAACCGACTCTTTTAGCTCTATTGCGATAACGTTCCGCAAGGATCTTGAAAGTTTTTAGACTGCCAAATACATGCTCAATTGCTATTCTTCTTTTATTG
>NZ_JAMXXL010000022.1:0-63035 GCF_024129685.1 Acinetobacter lwoffii
CGTAAAATAAGGAATTAAGACTGATCACGAAGCTTCACAAGCTTCACGTAGTTGTCTGAACAGACTTCCCTGTAGATAAGGGATTAAGACCGTTCGCCTGCAATAAACGCGTTATCAACCATGGTCTGAACAGACTTCCTGAGCCTTTCTGAGAAACACTGTTTCGAAGAAGGCGTAAAATAAGGGATTAAGACGCATCTTGCACACCCTCAAGCGTAGCGCCGTCACGTCTGAACAGACTTCCCTGTAGATAAGGGATGAACGAGGAACAGCAAAGCACTGCTTTGCCCGAGTGCAAGACCAAAGCTTTACTTGAGTTAGACGTGCACCCTCGATAGTATCTTTTAGATTCTTCCCTAAATATGCAATTTTAAAAGCCATCAAGACAGCATCTTGATGGCTTTTTATAAGCTTACGTTTTAAAAATAGATCAAAAATATCTCTTATTCTCTATACACCAAGCGAACTAGAGGGTAAGAAAATGACGTGTTATTTGAATTTCGAAGATATTGCATTAGGCTTAAGCGTACATGCCTATAAACGACGTACACAACGCGGTATACAGCAACAACATATTGCACATTTATTACGTTTTGGTCGTAAACAATTTCACCGCCATGCGATTTACTACAGCATTGGTCATAAAGAAATAAATAAGTATGCCGATATTTGCCCGATGCTTAAAAATATGAATGGCATGCATTTGGTCACAGCCACCAATGGCAAAGTCCTGACCATGTTCCGCAACCGGGACTTCAGCCTGCTCAAAAAATAAAAACAGGAAAAAAACCATGGATTTTGTATTGTATCCATTGATTATGTACATCCTTTTCAGTTGCTAAATCGCACCATTCATTTGACGTTTAAAAGCGTATGGAGAAATATTAATGAATCCTTTAGTTCCACAAACTGCGGGCTTAATGGCAGTACAAGAAGGCATTAAAGCCGTTAGTAATATGGTGAGTGAAATTGCGCACTATAAACGTGCTGTTGCTGAATTAGAATTTCAACGCAAACAAATGCATGAGCAATCAAAGATCATACGTGCAGAGATTGAGCTCAATCATAAGAAAGAAATCAAACGTATTGATGCATTATCTAGCGCATTCAAAACTTGCTTAAAACACAATAAGCAATTCATTATCTTGCAAAAACAACAGCAAGATCATGCCCAAGAGCAATGCATAATGATCTTAAATTTGATTGCACAAGAACAAGATCCAACGAACAAAACGGCATTGATGTCATTGTGGCAACAGATGCTTAAACAAATTGAGTTAAACCGTGAAGAAACCTCACGTTTAAATCAAACACTCATGGATGCGTATCATCAATTTGGTATTGATCTATCTCGTCCACAATTAGATCTAAAAGATGTTGGTTGAACAAAGGGGAAATGAAATGCTACCCATACTCGCAGGTGTTGCTATCGGAGCAGCCGTTCTTTATTTACTTGATGCCGAAACCCAATCACAGCATGATCGCTGGGAACGTAAACGTAGCCAAGTACGTCGTGAAACTGCACAACAACGTGAAAAAATTCAAGCCGCGTTAAAAAGTACAGCAGAATATCAGGAATATAAAAAATACATTGAAATGCATCATGCGTCTAAACAAACTGCAGATCAAGCATTTGAATTATATGCAAGTACAAAAAAAGTGCTGAATGGTTTATATACCCAACTAAAATGCTCAGGAGAGACCATTGGCCAACTCAAACAACAGCGTGAAGAAGCTTCGGGGGCTGAAAAAGAGCAAATTCAACAGATACTTAGGCAACAACGTGACATTCATGCCCAAATAAAAACAGCAATCGACGGATATAAAGCTGAAAGTGAGAGCTTTTTAAAAGATCTACGTAGCTTAAATGAAGCTACTGCTCAACTTAAACAGCATATACGTTTACATACTGGAAAACCTGGACGTGAATGGTTTGCTCGACTTGAACAGCGCCGTTTAGGCGCTTAGTTCTTTTACTGTAAAGTTTGTTGTCATTTACTTAAGCAAATGTTTGAATCGGTCTCTTAGACTCTGTTGCATTTTTTGCTCATCACCAAGTGATGCAAGAATATCATTTTGTTGATCTTCTGGTTTTACGCCGTGGGCTAGTGCATTACGAAGATAAGTAAGTTTTCTAAAAGAATCTTTGTTTTTTAGTTTATTTTGGGCATCTTTACGAATAGAAAAATCGTTTTCATCTTGTTTTTGTTCGTAAAGATATTGAGAAATCATCCCTTCCATAGCGTAAATTACTGCTCGCAAATAATCACGACGTGAAAAATACTCTTGTGCCAACTGCTGTTCACGTAAACCACGGTTAGCGGCTTTAAACCAAGTTAAACGCTTCATTAATTGCGTCTTGAATAAATTAAATATAGGGGTATTGATCTGTTCAAGTTTGGCAAATAGAGTAGATAACTTTTCTTTTGCTTTACTGCTATTGGAAGTTCTTTCGTAGAAAGCAGCTTGCTTAAGCTGCTCGACATCCGAAAGAGTTAGCCCCTCTTTGATTAATAGTTCAGAAAATTCACCATAATCGCCATCTTTGTCAAATTTACCTAAAGCATCAATCCAATCTAATAAGTTCAACAATCCATCTAGCTTGAGTACAGGTGTGCCTTCTGCTGATGTCATATCCAGAGCGCCATAGTAAATATGCTGTACATGAACAAACTTAAGGACTTTTAAAAACCGAGCTGCAACCAAAGACAGCATTGGAAGATGCCGGAAGCCGTGAGTAACATCTAGTATAATGTCTTCATGTTCGGACAGCGCATTCGCTAAAACGGATAAAATCTCAATCTGTTCCTGCGTAGTTCGTGCAAAAGGAATTAAGATACACCTTACTTGTACATTTAACTGCTGCTGTAAATACTGTTCAAAAGGCTGCAACAATTCTTCAGTCACTGACGATGTTTTTACGGCATCACTTAAGGAAAACCATTGTTCTTCAAGTGCGTCACTGCCTGCCTCTAAGAATACATCCCACATGCTGCTTGACGTTCCAAGCAGAATGACTTTTTCTGCTTCAAGTTTTTTCTGCAGTGCTAGACCAATATATTTCTGATGGGCATAGACGTCACCATCATCAAAAATATAATCGGTATCCCGATAGCCGCTATTATGTTGACCTTTTCCTAAAAAACTCACCAATGTAACCATTAGCAGACCTGCTCTATTTTATACTGCCCCAAGCCATGTGTGGCATTTTTGCCTAAATGAATCGTTTGACCAAACTCCAACAAAGGTAGCCATGGGTCGAGAAAACCGGATAATTCATAAGTTCCAATAAGCCCTTGCAGCTGAATCTGCTGCTTTTGTCTGTTCGAAAATCTGATGATTTGATTCTTATTCAGTTTAATCGCTTGACCTTGCATTTCATCCAATGCAGGCTTCAACTGTTCAAATTCAATCGGCATTACTTCCCCATGTTGTCTGCAGTAATTTTGGATACGCTGATACAGACGCAATAAAACTTGCTGTGGATGCAATTTAGATCCCTCTAAAATATACTGACCATCGTGTTTGAGCCTGACAGGACTTTCAAAAATCAAACGCAATCTTTTGGCTTGTATTGTCTGAACAGGATTAAATTCCGAAATATAAGCAGGGAAAAACTTATTGATTAAAGGATCATATAAGGTCGCATCGCCTTGGCTAATCTTGACCAATGTACACATAATCCGCTGATGAGTTAGACCTCGCTCTAAAGCTTTTTGCCAAGCAAACATTACGATGGGTAAATCATCAATCGCCTTGCCTACCAATGACATCGAAAAAGACCAGTGCTGTCCTTTTTCAATTTTTTGATTACTTAAATGTGCAACTTGTAATGCATACGGGTTTTGAGCTTGACCATATTGAGAAATGTCATCAAACAATTTCTCAGTTTCAAAAATACGAATGTAACTACAATTATGTTTTAGCGGACATAGATTACAGTCAGGCATACGTGTAATACAGGCGATCTTCCTTAAAGAATGCCCAAATGCCCCTCGGAGCATTGAACCAGAAAAAGCAGGAAGAATAAGATCTTCTTCCTGCTTAACATGTATTTGAAATTGAAGTGCTTTTAAACTCACAATGCAGGCACCATTTTTAGAAGCTCTTTCGGTTTGTTGGCTTTTGGATCAATCCCTAATTGTTTAAAAATAGCTTTTGCCTCTTCACGCAGTGTGGCTTTATCTTCAGCAGACCATGCTTGTGCTACAATAATTAACTCACGCAATTCATTATATAAAGCACTGCCAGCACCTTTTGAAGTTTTATCCTGCTCGGCTTTTAACTTCAGTTCAAAAATCAACTGTTGTTCTTCCGTCATTTGAGCTTTTTTAGCTTCTAGAGCTTCTTTCGCAGCTTGCTCCTGCTGCTGCTTTTCGAGCTTTGCTTGCTCTGCTTGAGCTTGCTGTGCTCGCTGCTCCTCTAGCTGCTGCTGGGCGTCATGTTTTTCATGCTTCAGCTGCACTGCCTGTTCCTGTAAAACTTTAGAACCGCGTTTGACAGCAAGTTGATCTAAAAGCTCTGCGGTTTTAGGCAAATGAACACCTTGCTGCTGCACAAGCACCCAACCGAATGGCAGTAAGCCATGCTTTTGTTTAACATCAATTTCAGCTGCTAAACGGACTTCCGTGGTTTCAGAACGCTCCTCATTGGGCTGATCTTTGGGTGTAAGAATTTTGATACGCTTCAAACCATCCAGCGTTTTATCTTGTGCACCACTAAATTTACCTAAACGCAAAACAAAAATTTTGTTTGCTTTCAGCATCGTTTCCCATTCAGATTCAATCAGATGATTAATTGCTGCTACATAGTTCGAATCCAAATAATCAGCCTGCTGACTTAACTGTTCTAACTCAAGTTTCAGTTTAGGTAAATAATATGCATTACAAACTTTTGCCACTTCAGCAAAAGAAGTTGGAATAGCTGTATTTTGCTTGTGGTCAAATGCTTCAACAAACCGCAGATCCGAAGTGAACGCCTGAAAACGATATGGAGAAATAACTTCCATATACGTTGAAACGCCTTCAGCCGGTTCATAATTTGCTTTAGGTTTACGTTTACGACTCACGGAAAACATAATTTCTGTCGGCAAGTAGCTATGCTGATATTCAGCATCACTGACTTTAAAAAACTTCATCGGGTCTTCATTGACACGGCTGTAACTTAAAACCTTTTCCTGAACTTTTTTACTGCCTTGACGATCACTCGCTAAACGTTTTAATTCAGCAATATCATGCTGAGCAAGATCATTCACGATCGCCGTGCGTATTGCCCCTTTTAATGCACTTCCTGGAATCACAGGTACATGCTTATGAGGATGAATAAAGGTCCGTGAAATTTGCAAACGATTAACAACCCGTTTATTGCCAGTTTCACGTTGTGCAATCTGTCCAATACGGCTTTTATAGAAAGTTAAAAAACCTTGTGAAACCGGCAAACTGTAAAATGCTAGTTTGGATAAATCCTTAGAATATTCTCGAATCAGTCTTTGGATTGACAGAATCATGTCATCGCCACGCTGACTTTCCAAAGCATTGCTTAACTTACTCAAATTGCCTTTTAAGGCATAAGATAATGCTAACTCATCAAAATGATGCAGCCAACCGTCATCTGTAATCACATAATTTGTTGGATAAAAATCATCCCCGCTGCCTAATTGCACAGGGCTTAAGGTTGTGATTTGCACAGCTTTAGATTCGATAAAATTCATCTGTCAGCTCCTTGCTCGATTTGAACACTTAGGACTGGGGCATAACCTTGATGTACAGTTTGCTGAATCGTTTTTGAAATACCTGTCACACCTCGTCCAATAAACAGCTTTGAGCTCATCGACTGTGGTGTGAATACACTGCCCGTTTCAGCCATCAATACGGGATTTTTAAAAGGACTTCCCATATAGACTGCTTCTGCACCATGCCGTCCAAATTTCACTGTTGTAGTGTAATAGCAGTCTCTAGGCTTCCATTGCCCGCCTTGCGGTAAACACGGTCCTAAAGTCAAATAAGCATTATGTTCCGACTTAGTTGTAAAATCACATGCATCTATTGAAAGCAGCGTGAATTTACCTAAGCCTGAAGAAGCTTCTTTACCATAACCGAAGGCACCTATCTGTTCAAAAACAGCGGTGAATTCCTGAATTGAAAAACGTGACTCATCCAAAACGATGTAGCAATCAAAAACAGCCTTTGGATGAAACCATATCAGCTTTCTCTGGTAAGGTGAGAATCCTTCTTCAGCATCACCCGTTGAACCTGTGATTCGACTAAGGCTATTATGCGTACGCGTATTTTCAACCTGCCATTCATATTGTGAATGGTGATTTTCATCTGTTAGATCAAAGTCTGAAGTCGCATATTGCCCCCATGTTTGACAGGATGCTTTAAGCAATTCCTCTTCAAATTTTATCCACTTGCGTTTCTTAATCTGCTTACGTTTTGAAGCATCACTTAAATCAAAACCTAACATTTCCAAAGGCAAATGCGGACGAGGCAATTTATTTTCTGGAATCGGCTGACCAACGACTAAAAATGGCTGATCTTCAGTGTAGCCTGTCAGTAATTCGTTCAACTTAGTTTCACCAAACTGATGACGAATTGCCCAGCACACATGACCGAACAGCGTATCTGCAGCCAATGCTGTCACAAATGCACTGTCAGGGCGTATCTTTACCCTATAAAGCTGATAACTCATGGATAGCCCCAACTTATGCAAATGCATTTAACTGATCAAAAGTCTGCTGAATATCCTGATTATTCTGTTTTAATCCTATAAATTTAATTTTGCCGTAACCACGGGAACCACTGCCACCAATACCATCAAGTTCTAACAGCTTTAGCCCTGATAAGACAGTCTTCAACAGCTGTTCTGTATCATCATTTTCAAGCTGACGAATAGTGACTTTAAAGTTAAATTGTGCACCAGATGGTACCCGCTCACTTTGACGTGGATGCTCTGCAACACCTTTAATACGGTCAATCACGTTTTCACTCTTCGCCTCGGTGAAGCTTTGGGCATTTATCAAACGCTCATTAGTCCAGTTTTCCGTCAAATGTGCATCCCATACACTGATACGCGTAGGTCCAAGTTCTTCGGCTAAATCAGCAGCATTCGCATCACCTGAGATACCAAAAACTTGAGCGATTAATTTTGCTTGTGCATATTTTTTTTCATCGTTTTTCAGCTTAGCCAAGGTGTTTTTATCTACTGGTTTGCCATTTGATACACTCACGGTTCCAGCTTTCCATTCAAGCATTGCACGCATTTTGCCTTTTAAACTCGAACCGGGAATATAAGGTTGATTATTAAATGGATGTTTCAATACTGGGTTATCGATACCGCCAATATGTAGTTCTTCTGAACCTGCGCCAATATGTAAACCAGTTACTAATTCTAAAGTAGCGTCTAAAGTAATAATATTATTTAATTGCATGATAAATCTCTAAAAATTAAATTATTTTGGTCCATAAACTTTATAAAAGCCCATAAATGCTTCAAAAAACAGCTTGCAGTTTCTCAAGGTAGATCGATCACTGACTTGGGCAATACACTCACGCATTAAATCTACATATTCCTGAGTGACATGGTCACGGCCTTTAGCATAAGTCACTTTGGCAATCAGCATTTTGATCAAAGGAATACTTTCTTTAAACTGCTGATCATTCATTTGGCGTGAACGAGATTCCCAATTTAAAATTTCATCATAAAAACCGCGCAGCTGAGTACTACGGTTTTTTCTCTGCTGCCCAGCATCTGCAATATGCTGAGCATAGTGCTCAGCAACATCAGAAAATAATGTATCACTCGGCTCTTTTAAATTAATTGCCATTTTCTAATTCCCCTTATTTATGCTGATTTTCGATAACGGTAAAGATGTGTTGTGACGGCTACACGGTAACGTCCTTTAAATTTTTCTAAGTTTTTGGCAAATATCACTGCCAGATCAGAACTACTTTTTCTTAACGCATCTTTATTGCCCTTATAAGCAGGCAGTGATTCTAAGTGCCGGTAAATCTTGTAATATAGCTGTGAACGCCAAAGTGTCATCTCTGGCTGCAAATGTTCTTGCTCAGCCATATCACACCATGTCAGTAAAGCATATAAAAAGGCTGTACTTAACCCATATTGTGTCTGTATGTCTTTAAGATCGTGACATGCTTGAACGACTTGTTCAAAATCACTCCACTTCATGACTTGCTCTAGGCAATACACATTGTTCTTAGATGCTTCGCCTTGCGGATCTAGCGCATTTTTTGCAAGTTCTAATGCTGATTCAGTACGCTCGGCTAACTGATTCACAGGTGCACCAGGCTTGGTCAGCAACACTCCTGCAGAAAAGTGTAATTTTTCATTGTTGGCACAATATTCATGAAATTTATTTCGCATTTCTGCAGCCAAACAAATAATTTCATACCAAGGACCAATCAGAAAAAAGTCATCACCACCTGCAAACACCGTATAGCTATTACGGTATTTCTCCTTGCATAGTGCTGGCAAATACACTGCAAAAAATGCATTCACCTGACGTGAAAGCAAGGCACTTTTGGTAAAACTAGGACGTTTTTGGCCTTGCTGAAATATGGTACCTAAATTATCAATATCTCCTTTAAGCACTGCTAAAGCAGCAATGCCGTGCCATTTAGAATTTTCATTCAGCTGTTTATTATCATAGGCTAAATGATTGAAGTTCTTTAAAACACCAGTTTCGATATTCCTTTCTGCTTCAGGATAACGGCTCAAATCCAAAGCATCTGGAATGCTATTAAATACAGGCACGTAGCTATTAATATGACGCTTTGCATAACCATGCCAAGCGTGATCCTCCATATTTTGAGCTAAACTGAAATCATAAAAACGTTGAATCTTATGCTCTTGAATACTTGGTCCAAATTTACCTGAAATCTCTTCATCTTCAGTAAATCGGATGCTGTATCCAAATAAACTGACTTTTAATGATTTATCACTTTGATCAATGGACTCTTTTGAAATAATCAAACGTTGAAGTGCGGGTTTTGCTAAAGCTTCTCCCACAATGACATGATCACGAGATAGATCACTTACTGCCACCGAATTTCTAAATTGCATTGTGGCAGGAGCAAAACCGCTGAGCTCACAAACACCTAAACGATTGTCAAAAGAATCAAGATAGCCTTCGAACACAGTTGGACGTAAATCAGATCCACATAGATCAAAATTGGAAAGTTTTTTGCGTTCAAGCACAGCGAACAGTTTTTTCATGACCTGCTGGAAGTTATTATCAGTATCCTGAAGCTTAAACTGTTCTTCATCTACAGCTGTCCAAGCTAATCCTAGCGAAGATAAACCATAGGTATATTTTAAGAACCATTCATTCAATTCAGTCTGAATTTTTTCTAGGGCCAAAATATTTTGCGCTGTATTTCCTGCGACAATCAGAAATTTGCCAGCTGCATTTTGAACAATACTTGAACTGTTTAATCCAAGATTTTCGACAATCTTTAACGCGGCACATTCAACCATCAAAGATACGTAAAATGAACGTCCACGCAAAAGCTTAGCTGCATGTTTAGCCGTGTCTCCACCGCTCGCAAAAATAAAGTTTTGGATACCGAAGAAATCACCTTGTATCAATAAATACGGTGTATCTATATCTGGTGCTTGTTTCTTCGCGATCAGCAGTGCTGAGCTTACTTTTGCTAGATCGTATGCAGATGATTCTGAAATAAAGTCGTTCGAAACCACTGCAGGCATTGCTTGTGCATAGATTTGCCAAAGGCTATCGAAATGATCTAGCCACATATTTAGATTTTGTTGATGACTTATTGGGATTTTTTTCAAATCATGGATAAATTTATCCCAAAGCACCGTGTAAGTCTGACCAAGTGAGTTTTCAGATGGAAATAATGATATTGGGCTTAAAGGATTTAAAGGTTGTTTATATTGCAGTTCACTGGTTTGTTTATCTTGCTGAATCTGTTCCAACAAACTAAACAAACGTCTATTCTGAGCGTCCTTTAAAGAAACCCCTTTCTGATAGTTATCAAAAAACTGTTTTTTTGATTGATCATTTAGACCCAAAGCTATAGCAACACTCTG
Organism: Acinetobacter lwoffii; assembly: GCF_024129685.1. Classification (GTDB taxonomy): domain Bacteria; phylum Pseudomonadota; class Gammaproteobacteria; order Pseudomonadales; family Moraxellaceae; genus Acinetobacter; species Acinetobacter lwoffii_X. The sequence continues at coordinate 10,072 of NZ_JAMXXL010000022.1, forward strand.
TGCCAACATGTTCTGTTCAGAAAGAGACGACAATTCCTGAATAATAGAATCTTTATATTTCTTAAATGTATTTGGTAAAAAAACCTCAAGTTTGCTGTAAAGCTGATTGAGTTCTTCACACGTTGGTAAACTTTCCTGAAATGCAATAATTTCTGCTCTTTGGGCAAAACTGACAACTTGTAAAAAATAACTGCTCCACGTTGCCAGAGCTTGCTCGATTTGCTGTTCAGCAACCGACATTATAGTACCCCCTTCTTAATAACTATTTTTTAAAAACTACCAATAATTTCAATGTTTGAATCATGCAGCTCAAGTGCATATTTACCTTGTAAGGCTAGCTTTTGTTCTTTACTTAATCCTTTTGTACCACGTAATCGTGCAATATTTTTAATCTCGATTTTATTAGCTAAGTCTAAACCAAACGTTTTCTTAAATGCTTTTAAAACTGCAGTTTTTCGCTCATCAAAGAATGTACGTTCCATTCCAAACTGCAAAGTTTCTTCCACTTGATCATTTCCCATAAAGCCCTTTAATGGCTTGTAAAAACTGAGATAATCTTCTGCCAATTTGATCATTTGTGGATAAATAACTTTATTTGCAGATGATGCAACAATTCCTTTTTCAGGTGCAACAATATCATCTGCTCTATTTAATTTATTTTTTACAAACCAATAATAAAAAGCAAATTCGCGAGATGACAATTCACACTCTTTTTGACCAACAATTACTTTTTGCTGCTTTACATCTAAAATGAGTTTAATTGGTTGTGATGCCATGTTGATTGCATTCACCACATCACTAAAGTTTGATTTTTTGATCAGACTTTCTTCAGGTAATGAGGTACGTAAACGTACAAAAGGAATCTGCGCCAACCACACTTGAGCATCTTTAGAAAGACCGATGGTTTTATTTTCTCGATCAATAATGAAATCGTTTTCATTTTTTGATGGATAGTAGAAATTAATTCCTTTTTCAAATTTTTCATCAACTAACACATGTGACATACGGTCTTGCGCACGTCCATATAGGGATAACGCATAACCTGCATAAAACCCCATGGTTTTACGACCACCTGCAATTGAAACATGCAAGCTCACTTTTTCATCAGAACTAAAATGGCGAATTTTTTCACAAATTAAATTAGCTGCAAATTCATTTTCTTCGGGCGTTCTTAAGTCTTCAAGCTCATTACCTTCTTGATCGGTAAAACAGTGCAGAAAGTTCTCCTCTAATCTCAGATTAGCAATTTGAGCATATTCGTTTTTCATTCGAGTAAGAATCTTATCCTTGCCCAATAGTTTATTTTTTACTTCATTTAAACCATAACGTGTACTGATGATATGAACTTCATCTGGAATCCATTGTTCATTATTCTGTGGATCACATGCTAACGCCCAAATCGTTTCTGTAATGATTTGAGGTGTTCCGCCCGTCACAAGCAATAAAATATTTTTTTTCATCATTATAAACCTCAAAGTCAAATAATATTATTGAAATAATTCACATTTTTCCAGATATTCTACAACTAAAGCATATACATTTTCGAGTAAATCTTGTGGTTTTTGACTTGCATCAACCCATTGATACTGCATATGTGAAAAACTCAGCTGATTTTTATGCTGTAGTAAAAATTCATAAGCGTTTTTTGCCTGCAATAAACGATCAACCTGCTCATCATAAATACCATAATGACGTTTACGTTGCTCAAGGCGCGTTAATGTCACCTCTAAAGGCAAATCAAGATACAAAACTAAATCAGGCAATGGCACTAGAAATTCTTTTTGACGAATTTGATCCAGATATGGCAACAAACGCTTCAGATCATCATGCGGCCAACGTGTTACATAACTCGTTAAAATACTGCGATCACCTAGAACCAGTGATCGATCAAAATCAATTTGAGATGCGTGATAATTCGCACGGGCGGTGTATAAAGAATCAAGAAAAATATCATCCTGACAATAGTCAGAATATGCTTTTTCCCACCATATTTCTTTCGGCATTGCTTTGGTCGGTGCGAACATTTGGAAATCAATTCCATCTTGTTGCAACTTCCTTTTTAAATTTTCAAGCAAGGTCGATTTTCCTGTCCCTTTTGTTCCTTCAATTGCAATATACATCTACCCGTTTCTCTAATTTAAATACCAGCAAGTTGGCGTGTTTTAAACAACGCCACAACTTCAATATCAAAATGACGCGAGCCTATTTGAACCTCTTCAGCAATATCAGCAACATGAAGATGCATGATTTTTTCTGCTAAGGGTGCGTTATATGCCAAATGCTTGAGTTTGATATTGGTTTCATCAAAACCACGAATTTCCCATATTTCTTCTATTTCTGAGTCATCCGCTAAATCATAGCGACGTAATTTCACAATACTACCAATTTCAACTTGCTGGACATTACGCATACCATCATGAATATCAATAAATTTCATGACATCTAAACGGTCATTGAGTGTTTTAAGCGTATGGTTCAAATTCGCTTCGAGCTGTTGCATACGATTAAATTCTGGATTGTCATGCCAGCCATCACCTGACAGTTCAAAAGCGACTTGGCGATGATCACGAACTTGGTCATATTCCTTTTCTTTTTCAGTAATTTTCGCAAGTAAGTTTTCATATCCTATTTGAGTCATAAGAATCGTTTCTGCTAATGTCATCATTACATTACCCTTGTGATTTTTTTAAATTTTGCCTAGTTTTATCGTTGTTATCAGAATTCATAAGCTTGCAGTAATGCTTGAAAAGTATTCACACAATGTTGCAGCTCCTGATCTACATCTGATTCGGGATTCAGCTTTAAACCTTTTTTCAACAAATGCCTTTGTCGAACGACTTCCTCAATATCCCAGTTAGGGAAATGTGACAAACATACCGCTTTCAATGTTTGATGTGGTTGATAATCCGTCAGGTCATATCCATGCTGTAACAGCCACAACGTGATATATCGAAACAGCTGATCATAACGATTTAGATAAGACGACTTTTGCTGACACAACCTAGATAAACTATTCATCTCCTGCTGATAACGTAGTTCCACCTGCAGTTGACTGACAGATTGAATACGCTTCATTTGAAGAAGATCGATAAAAAGAGAGTGCTTAGGCAGCATAATCAAACTCCTGTGCCTTTAAATGCTGAAGAAATTGTAAAAGTGCGCCTGCCAACTGATCTTTATTGGCTTTTGGCGGCTGAATATTTGGATCAATCCCTGCATGCATCGGAATTAAGCGTGTTGTGCCTTGTTCGGTTGGGGCACTGCACATAATGGTTGCAACCAATTGATGTCCAGGATTGATAATTCGATGAAGCTTGCCTTTTGGCATGACATAATGATCACCGACTGTGTTCAATTGAACATGATCTAACTGTAATGGCTGACATCCCATTTCGGCTTTAAAAGCAGACCGTTCAGCAGTCTCAGCATGATATTCATATTCTTGAAACACCTGACCTTCTGCATGATCTTTCCAAATCTCACTTTTTAATGAACCTGCCAAGATGAGAGACGAAAAACTCCAGCGGTGATCATGAATATTTTCTTCACATGATTGACCCGCAAACCAAATGTGTAGACGTAATTTATAGCCACGGTCCAACAACACCACTTTAAGAAAGCCATTTCCATGCTGATATGAACGCTGACAAATCTGCTTCAAGCTAGACGTATCTTTTAAAATTGCTTCTAGCAATTCGATCATTTGTGTATTAGAAAAATGTGAAGCAAGCCAATCAGATAAAGCTGTATTGGCATCCTGATGAACAGCAAAAAACTGATCTAGCTGTGTTGCGTAGCTGTGTAATAAATCTTGTGCTTTAGTCTTCATCATGTGCTTCACCTTGTTCTTATCGTTGGTGAAGCTATTTAATAATTAATTTAGTTTTGGCTCAGATTTCACAAGCTTACAGTGTTATAAATTATAGAGATTGCCCCTGCGGACCTAGCAATTGAATGCCTGAAGGACTTATTCTACCCAACACCACTGCTCGGTGCAGAGGCATGCTCTTATAAAAACGCACATCATCTTCAACAGTAATCATCCTTTCTATCTTTCTAATCAGCTGTTTAAACTCAGTGATACTTAATGCTAAATAGAAGACTGAGTAATTAATTGAAATGCCTTGATTCGACAAGGTCTGATGCACTTTTCTCAAGCGCTTAGGGTGGCAAATATCATAGCTACAAATCCAATGCATTCGCTTTGCTGACATAAGACTTGACTCAACACGGAACACACTGATCAATCGTTTTTGCCCATTGGGATGCATTCATTCGAATATATTTCTTCCATACCTGAAAACGTCGTTCCCATAAAGGATAAAAAATTGCGCGTCCTTCTTTGTTTAAAACACAAGGGTATTGTTCAGATGAGGCAAAATGCACGGGCCTCAATTGCTCATTGAACAGTAATTGCATGACCCATTTTTCAATATCGCATCATATACGCTCAATAAGATCACATGCCAAAGAATAACGCCCATGTACTGGTTCATGGTAAAAGCCCAGCATCGGGTCGAGGGCATGCGCAGTTAAAGCGCGAGTACATTCCGCATAAATTAAGCTATAAGATAAAGACAGCAGTACATTGATCGGATCTTTGGGTGGTCTACGATTACGGCCTTGGAATTTAGCCCATGCAGGAGCAATGAGTGACATTACATAAAAAACAATTTTAGCGCTTGCCCCTTCCAGTCCACGCAACTGTTCAAGACTTTGGCAAGCATTGATCATTGTGATAATCGTTTTAATTCGTTCAATTATCTGTTCTTGTAATTTTGCTTCAATCTGATGTGTTTTGAACCAGTACTTTATTAGTTTAAACTGCTGTATGCTTTGAGCATAGACCAATTGCTTGGCATACCCTAGCCTACGCTCATCTTGATCCAATACCTCAAACTGTTTAATTTTACGATGCACAACTTTACTTGAGGGGGGAATATACTGTGCATGAGATTCACAAGTTCTAGGATCAAGAATAATCACTGGAATTCCTCGACTCGCACATGCGAGTAGAACATGACTATGTAATTGAGTTTTAGCGCTTATTACAATAGAAGAAAGATAAGCAAATGCAATAGATAAAGGTTTAGGTAACGAAGGGCTGTGTACTAATATTCTTTCACGATCTATATCGAGTTTTGTATCACGGCGATCTATATATAAAGTTTGCATGATCAATTTGTCCTATATGAAGTATAATAATTTAAGCAATATATAAGCAATGACTTGCAGGGTGCTGTTTAGCTGCACCTAACATGATGCTATCTGGATGATTTGGATAAACTTGTATTAACACAATTCGTTGAAAGGTATCATTTGGCAAAACAGCTAGTTGCTGAATAAGTTGTAGCCTAAAATCTGAGTTCAATCTGCATTCAAATACTGACTTCTGCTGATGAATTCCATACGCACTCAGTATTCGAAATAAAGTGCTTCTACGGCGCGGACAACTCACATCATACATACCAAGATAACTACGCATATCAATCTCACTTTGGAGGATTGACTGTCACCCTAAACCTAAAAAATGAGATAGTAGATAAAATGCAAGCTTACAAAATTCAGGTTGACAACCTTAATACCCCAAAACCAACCTATGCCATTGATTTTTATATTAATAAGAATAACTGTGAAACATTTTGTCATACAGCAACTTTGCTGATACATACTTTGAAATATTTATCCTCTATAAGTCTTTGCTTTACAAAAGAAAAAAATAGAGGTAGAGTCTGAACAGACTTCCCTGTAGATAAGGGATTAAGACAATTCCGCAGATACTGATGCAAAGATTTCAGAGGTCTGAACAGACTTCCCTGTAGATAAGGGATTAAGACAGACATCTTTTCCCCTGTGGGCATTCGCCCTGTGTCTGAACAGACTTCCCTGTAGATAAGGGATTAAGACTCATCCCCGGTATAAATTACTGTTGCTACCATACGTCTGAACAGACTTCCCTATAGATAAGGGATTAAGACTGACCCAAGCAAATCGACTGAAGGTCTGCTTGAGTCTGAACAGACTTCCCTGTAGATAAGGGATTAAGACTGAACTCTAGTAACAATGTAAAAACGATCTAGGTCTGAACAGACTTCCCTGTAGATAAGGGATTAAGACACTACAAGGGTAGCAATAACCCAGAGGGCGATAGTCTGAACAGACTTCCCTGTAGATAAGGGATTAAGACGTGTCAATTGTGCCTTCTTCCATAACACAATCTGTCTGAACAGACTTCCCTGTAGATAAGGGATTAAGACGACGGCTACGGCGGTTACCATTGTCATGACCAGTGTCTGAACAGACTTCCCTGTAGATAAGGGATGAACGAGGAATCAGCAAAGCACTGCTTTGCCCGAGTGCAAGACGAAAGCTTTGCTTGAGTTAGACGTGAACCCTCGATAGTATCTTTTTTAGATACTTTCCTGTAGATAAGGGATTAAGACACTTTGTACGGCAAATTAAGAGCTTGAAGTAACGTCTGAACAGACTTCCCTGTAGATAAGGGATGAGCGAGGAACAGCAAAGCACTGCTTTGCCCGAGTGCAAGACGAATACTTTTGCTTTAAGTAAATCTTGGTTTAAGTCTGAACAGACTACCCGATCAAAGGGGTCAATTTTACTTTGCCATTTATAAGTTAAGAGGGGTCAATTTTAGAATGCCGTTGACACTATAAGCTTATGAAATCTAAATTTATGACCAAAGCGCTCTATCTTGTATTCAAAGACATCATGACTTTGGATACTATAAATGAACGCTCTCCTCAAATTCCAAGCACAACAAGAAGATCAATTTTTACAATCTTTTCTGGCACACGACTTTGAACAACTCTGTGCAGAGCATGTTGATTTCTTTCAAAATAATCTACAACCACAATTTGACTACCATCAGTTCAGTAAAAAGACAGCTCGTGCAAAGAACCCTCTACATCATTCTGATGACTTAATCAGCTATATGGCACTTTATGGTTGGGGACATTATCTGCGCATGCAAGCTGTATTTGCTCATAGTTTTCAATACAGTACATTTGAAAAGCATATTCCTATTCAAGCCTGCATCGTCGATTATGGATGTGGGCAAGGTATTGCCACATTGGCTTGGATTGAATACGTGTTGGATCAAGGCTATAGCATCGATCGTTTGGATGTCATTCTTGTGGAACCTTCTGCTGCTGCATTAGCACGTGCATCACACTGGATTACGCAGAAAGCCCAACATCACGATATTAAGCTGAATATCATCCATCATGCCTGCACTCTAGATGAACTGGAACCAGATTTTATGGCCGCCAATATAAATCAATTGCCAAGTATTCATTTACTGAGCAATGTATTAGACATGTATTTAAGTGTGCAATTCAGCATGAGTCACTTATGCCATGAAATGAAACAATATGCACGCCATAGCAAACACTATGTTTATGCTGTAAGCCCAGACTTTATTACAGGAAATAAGGGCTTCGATACATTTCATCAACTACTTTCTCCTCAACAACTTTACCTCAATCATCATGGTACAGTCCGTATTACGGAATATAACTTAAATAGCCGATGCATACAGGAACGCCCAGCACCGATTCGTGCCTATGCTGCATGTATTTAATGGGAGCTAATCAATATGAATAATCTGTTTAATGAACCAGAAGTTTTGTTTAGTCAGCAGACATATCCAATGCAACCCAGTCCTTGTGGACGTGGGTATGATATCGAAGTGCCACATGGAACTTTACGCTACATTCCTCAATTTATTGAAAAAAAAATAGCTGATCGAACATTGGCTGTATTTTTTGAAAATAGCCAATATGATTGGAATCATACCAATTGGCATCAGGTACAAGATATTAATCAAATTGATTGGAAAAATATCCAATGGCATCAAGACACCATCAAAATGTATGGTAAATCTCATACCTTACCTCGCATATCTGCATGGTATGGAGATACAGGAAAAGCCTATAAATATTCAGGCATATTATTACACCCTAATCCTTGGAACTCAGCTTTACTGTGGATGAAACAACAGTTAGCAACCGTATGCGACACTCCATTTAATAGTGTGTTATTAAATTGGTATCGAAGTGGTCAAGACTATATTTCTTGGCATACTGATGCCGAAAAAGAATTGGGACTAAACCCAACTATTGCATCACTGAACTTTGGTGAATCTCGTCGTTTCTTATTGCGTCGTAATGATGATCATGAAGATAAAATTGAAATTCGTTTAGCTCATGGTGATTTATTGATTATGCATGGAGAGCTACAACACTTCTGGCAGCATAGTGTCCCTAAACAAGCCAAAATTAAAGATGGTCGATTAAACATGACGTTTCGACATATCTTATAAGAGCAGCTCATCTTAAAAGCTGCTGCCATTCAATCTGGACTTTCAAATAAGCGTTAGAAGAATCCGTTTAAATTGGCACTGAGTTCATTCCTCATTATCTTTATGATAAACACCATCAATAAAATTTTACCAAATAGTAAAATACCCTTAAAAACAAAAATTATATGTTGGTTATTATTGTTGAATATCACAATAAATTAGTGACCAAAAATAAAAGTACCCACCCTACCTTAAATTACACCACACAAAAATAAAAACCCTATATAACTGTTATATATAGGGTTTATTAAAATACTAATTATGTAATTTAATGCATTTTATGTCGGTGACTCTTGCCAAGGTTGGGGTCGGGAGTTCGAGTCTCCTTTCCCGCTCCAGATTCTAAAAAAGCCCTGATCGAAAGATCGGGGCTTTTTTATGTTGATGTTATTTTTTTAAATGATCCTTTCATTTTTGTTTCACTCAATAACAAATTCTTAAAGTACTTTCTGATTTTATAACCAAGATGTGACCATGCCACCCCTACGACAATATAAAAAGCCCTCATCAAAAGATCAGGGCTTTTTATATTTCACCAACGCATCAGATAAACTCAAGCTAACAAACCACTAGCCACAATACAGAGTCCATTTCCAATATAATTAAAAGGTAATTCGCTGATAGTTACGGTATTGCGGTGTCCAGAAATTACGTTCAATAGCCAACTGCAATTCTTCTACACTGACTTTCGGTGCTACCCCATCTTCAATCGCAGCAAGCGCCACTTTTAAGGCAATCTGCTTCGAAATCGACTGTAAACAATCCAGATTTGGCAATAAATCTGCCTGAGGATCTTTCAGTTTCGGAGAACAGTCCGCCAAGGCATTACTCGAGGCCATGAGCATATTATCCGTGACACGTTTTGCACCTGAAGCAACTACACCCAAACCAATGCCCGGAAAGATATAAGAGTTATTGCATTGTGAAATATGATGAATCTGCCCCTGATAATTCACTGGTGCAAATGGGCTACCCGTCGCAATCAACGCTTTGCCCTTGGTCCATTGCAAGATATCTGCCGGAACAGCTTCTACGCGGGAAGTCGGATTGGATAAAGGGAAAATAATCGGTTGCACACTGTTTTCAGCCATGGCTTCAATCACTTCCTGAGTGAATAAACCCGGCTGTCCAGATACACCAATCAATACCGTCGGTTTGGCACGCTTAACTACATCTAGCAGAGAAATCATGCTCTCTGCATCTGCCCAGCTTTCTACATTTTCAAGAGGCTGTGCCAGTTTGCGCTGGAAATCCAATAAATTCGGCTGATTTTCAGTGATCAGGCCAAAGCGGTCGACCATAAATACGCGTGCACGTGCTTCGGCATCACTCAAGCCCTCAGCAACCATTTGCTTAATGATCTGTTCTGCAATCCCGCAACCGGCTGAACCTGCGCCCAGGAAAGTAACCACCTGATCTTTGAGCAGTTTGCCTGCTGCGCGCGAAGCAGCAATCAGGCTGCCCACAGACACTGCTGCGGTGCCCTGAATATCATCATTGAAACAACAGATTCGATCACGGTATTTTTCCAGTAAAGGCATGGCATTTTTCTGTGCAAAGTCTTCAAATTGAATTAAGGCATCTGGCCAGCGCTGTTGAATCGCCTGAATCACCATCTCAACAAAGGCATAGTATTCATCGCCGCTGATTCGCGGTTCACGCCAGCCCATATAAATCGGGTCATTCAACAACTGCTGATTATTGGTACCGACATCAAGGGTAATTGGCAAGGTATAAGCCGGGCTAATCCCGCCACACGCGGTGTAGAGTGCCAGTTTTCCAATTGGAATCCCCATACCACCAATGCCTTGATCTCCAAGACCCAAAATGCGCTCACCATCCGTGATCACAATCACTTTCACGTTCTTTTTGTTGATATTGTGAATAATATGATCGATCTGATTACGGTCAGGATAGGAAATAAAAATCCCACGATGACGGCGATAGATATCAGAAAAGCGCTGACATGCTTCACCCACAGTCGGAGTATAAATAATCGGCATCATCTCGCTAAGGTGATTTTCAATCAGATGGTAAAACAGGGTCTCATTGGTATCCTGAATATTTCGCAGATAAATATGCTTGTTAATATCACTGCTAAAAGCACAATACTGCTGATAAGAACGCTGACTTTGTTCTTCAATGGTCTCGGTAACATGAGGAATCAAACCATGTAAATTAAAACTTCTGCGCTCTTCTTCAGAAAATGCAGAGCCTTTATTGAGTAGTGGGAGTTCTAGCAGAGTATTTCCAGCATAAGGAATATATAAGGGGCGTTTACTGTTCAAATTTTCTCTTGGCATTATTTAACTCATCTAATCAATATTCGGCAATTCTGCCAAAACAGTCACATCACTTTGTTTATTTTATATAGCTTAGCCTGATTCTGAGCTATTAGGTCATTTAGTAAATTGATAATACTTTTAGCAGGATTTTATAATCTGATAACACTCTTTTTTTAGCATACGTTCGGGGTTGATTTTAACATGAACCGGTATTGGTTTTATTAATCCAAATAAGTAGCAAGATCTGTTTGACAAAAAACCTCAGCTCATCAAGGATAAAGCATAAATTTAACAAGATGAACGAGTATAAAAATGAGTGAACTGCAACCGCTTTATCAGCTCGATATTCTGGGGACAGGCTATGAACAAGCGACCTTAAACTTTCCCGATGATTATGAGGGCAAAGTCGTAGCAACCCTGATCCGTAAAAAAGCAGCCCAACCCACAAAAAAAGCAGTTTTATATATTCACGGCTTTATCGATTATTTTTTTCAGACCGAAATGGCAGAGTGCTTTAATCAGCATGGTTTTGATTTTTATGCGCTGGATTTAAGAAAGTACGGACGGTCGATTCTGCCGCATCAAAAATATTATAACGTCTATGACCTAGCTGAATATGATGCAGAAATTACCCAAGCCCTCGACATTATAGCAGCTGAGGGCCACGATGCTGCCCTGCTCTGTGGTCATTCTACCGGCGGCCTGACCACGACCTTATATGCGGCACATCATCCGCAGCACCCTTTAATCAAAGCGCTTTGGGTCAATAGTCCATTTTATGACTTCAATATGAATCCAATCAAACGTGCGCTTGGCATTCCGCAACTGAGCAGACTGGCCAAAATTTTTCCCAACCTTCAATTTCCAAGCGAGCTGAACAAGTGGTATGCCACCAGCCTTCATAAGGATTTAAAAGGCGAATGGGACTTCAGTCTGGACTGGAAAAAGACCCGCTACCCGATGGTTCGGATCAGTTTTATTCGTGCCATTCATGAGGCACAGAAAGAAATTCATCGCGGTGTTCAGCTCGATATTCCGGTATTGATCATGCATTCGCATCAGACCTTATATCCTAAAAAATGGGGCAAAGCCGCACAGAGCAGCGATGTAATTCTAGGCATTAAAGACATTCAGAAATATGCCAAAAAAATTAAAGGCGATGTCACGGTTCAAAGTATCCAGGACGGTTTACATGATCTAGTGCTTTCAGAGCAATCTGTGCGTGAGCAGGTTTATCAGCAGCTGTTTCAATGGCTGCATGACAAAGGGCTTTAGATAAACGTGGAAGGAGAAGTGAAACTTACCCTCATTTCTCCTGCTTGGTTTCTTTTGAATCTTTATTAGGTTGAAATGTAATTAAGCACATTGAAAATATGCCAATCTTTCGATGGTTTATAAGTGCTATAAACCCTTGTTTTTAAATTTAAGGCTTGATAATTTATAACTTTTATTCTTCTACTGCTTGTCTCCAAATATTGTCTTTTGTAGCAAGCCTGTAAACAAACAACCGCCCGTCTTTTTCCCTCTTTATAGTAGAGCTGAATGCAGAAGCGCCTATATTTTTTGATCGGCAACATGCGCTCGACCTGCACCACTAACAATCATATAAAGGAATAGATTATGCGTTATGCAGACCCCAATACTGACGGTTCAAAAATTCAATTTAAAGCGCAATACGATAATTTCATTGGCGGCGAATGGGTCGCTCCAGTCAAAGGTGAATACTTTGACAACATTTCTCCGGTAGATGGCAAAGTCTTTACCAAAGTGCCGCGCTCTTCTGTAGAAGACATTGAGTTGGCGCTTGATGCAGCACACAAAGCCAAAGAGCAATGGAACCGGTCATCACCGACCACCCGCTCCAATATTCTGTTGAAAATTGCAGATCGTCTGGAACAAAATCTGGAACTGCTGGCTGTGGCAGAAACCTGGGACAATGGTAAGCCGGTCCGTGAAACGCTGGCTGCAGATATTCCGCTGGCCATTGACCATTTCCGTTATTTTGCCGGCTGTATCCGTGCCCAGGAAGGCGGCATTTCCGAAATCGATGAAGATACCATTGCTTATCATTTTCATGAACCGTTGGGCGTCGTAGGTCAGATTATTCCGTGGAACTTCCCGATTCTGATGGCCGCCTGGAAACTGGCACCAGCATTGGCTGCAGGCAACTGTATTGTGCTGAAACCTGCAGAACAGACTCCGGTCAGTATTTTAGTTTTAGCTGAACTGATTCAGGACATTTTGCCGCCGGGTGTACTGAATATTGTCAATGGTTATGGTATCGAAGTCGGTCGTCCACTCGCGACCAATCCGCGCATTGCCAAGATTGCCTTTACCGGTTCAACCGCAGTCGGTCAGCAAATCATGCAATACGCCACCGAGAATATTATTCCTGTGACACTGGAACTTGGCGGAAAGTCACCGAACCTGTTCTTTGCCGACATTATGGATCAGGAAGATGATTATCTGGACAAGGCACTGGAAGGCTTTGCCATGTTTGCCCTGAACCAGGGTGAAATCTGTACCTGCCCTTCCCGGGCCTTGGTACAGGAAAGTATTGCCGATGAGTTTTTAGCGCGTGCAGTAGAACGGGTACAACGCATTAAAACCGGTCATCCACTGGATACTGATACTATGATTGGTGCGCAAGCTTCTCAGGAACAGCAGGACAAGATTCTGGGCTGTATTGCCACTGGCCGTGAAGAGGGCGCAAAAATCCTGACCGGTGGTGAAGCACGTCAGGAAGTGGGCCAAGGTTTCTATATTGAACCGACCATCTTTAAAGGTACCAATGACATGAAGACCTTCCAGGAAGAAATCTTCGGGCCTGTACTGGCTGTGACCACCTTTAAAGACTTCGATGACGCGATCAAGATCGCCAACGATACGATTTACGGACTCGGTGCCGGGGTCTGGTCACGCTCAGCGCATACTTCCTACCGTGCTGGCCGTGCCATTCAGGCCGGTCGGGTCTGGACCAACTGTTATCACATCTACCCTGCGCATGCGGCTTTCGGTGGCTATAAAAAATCCGGCATTGGTCGTGAGAATCACAGAATGATGCTGGATCATTATCAACAAACCAAAAATCTGTTGGTGAGCTATTCAACCAAACCGGCAGGTTTTTTCTAAGAAGTAAAGTAAATCTAAAGCGAGCTTCGGTTCGCTTTTTATTCGATATTTTTAAAATTTTTTAATACTAGGTAAAATTTTCCAGCATTGTTCGTCCAGAATTCCATTGAATGACTGACAATAAATAAAAATACTTTCTGAAAACACCTTAATATCTGGACTTATGTTGATTTCACCTAAGTTTCTCATTTTTTATGCTTTTTAATTGCTCAAAAAACCTGCATAAAGCCCAGGCTTTCATTTAAAGTCGGCTTTTCATGTTTATCAAGACTGTGTATAACAATGAACCACTAGAGGGAAAGCAATAAGCATAGGCAAAATTGCGCAAAAAGCGTTAGACTATGTACCCAATAATGTCATGATTCGGTCTGATCAAGATCAAAAAAGAAGGTGAAGGTTGATGCCGCTCAATACTGTTGAAGAGCTTGTAGCAGATATCCGTGCAGGAAAAATGGTCATCCTGATGGATGATGAAGACCGTGAAAATGAAGGCGATTTGGTGATTGCTGCCACACACGTACGTCCTGAAGATATCAACTTCATGATCACCCATGCACGTGGTCTGGTCTGCCTGACTTTAAGTAAAGAGCGTTGTCAGCAGTTGAATCTGCCGTTGATGGTAGATGCCAACGGTGCCCAGCATGGAACCAACTTCACCCTGTCGATTGAAGCGGCTGAAGGTATTTCTACCGGTATTTCTCCGGCTGAACGTGCCCATACAATTCAAACTGCTGTGGCTGCTCATGCCAAACCGGCAGATATTGTACAGCCGGGACATATCTTCCCGCTGATGGCGCAGCCAGGCGGTGTATTGCACCGTGCCGGACATACTGAGGCAGGTTGCGATCTTTCTCGTTTAGCAGGACTGGAACCAGCATCAGTCATTTGTGAAATCATCAATGAAGATGGCACGATGGCGCGCCGTCCCGATCTTGAAGTGTTTGCTGAAAAGCATGGCCTGAAAATCGGTACGATTGCCGATCTGATTCATTACCGCATGACCAACGAGCAAACGGTAGAGCGTATCGATCAGCAAAGTATCGATACTGAATACGGTAGCTTTGACCTGTATCGCTATCGTGAACTGGGCAACCCGGATATTCATTTGGCCCTGGTCAAAGGTGAGCCTAAAGATGGCGTGACCACAGTGCGTGTACATGGTTTTAACCCAACTCGCGACTTGCTCAAACTGAAAAAACAGGATGGCGAACCGGCCTGGAACCTGGATCGTGCCCTGAAAGAAATTTCCAATAGTGATCGTGGTGTTTTGGTCTGGATTGGCCAACGTCATTTACAGGATCTGGGTCCAGCATTAGATACACTTAAAGCACCAAAAAATGTAAAATCAAATTCTGCACTGTCTCAGCAGTATCAGACCATTGGTGTGGGTGCACAAATTTTGCGTGATCTAGGCGTTGAAAAAATGAAGCTGCTCAGTTCTCCATTGCGTTTCAATGCCTTGTCAGGCTTTAACTTAGAAGTGGTGGAATACATCACCGCACAACAAACATCTTAAGAAATCATCGAGGTTGTTATGGCAGTTCGCCGTATTGAAGGTATGTTACATCTCGCGAACGAAGACCGTTATGCGATTTTAGTTGGTCGTTTTAACAGCTTTGTGGTTGAACATCTGTTAGAAGGTGCCATTGATACATTGAAACGTCATGGTGTATCAGAGGATAATATCACTGTTGTTCATGCACCTGGTGCCTGGGAACTTCCTGTAGTTGCGAAAAAACTGGCAGCTTCAGATCGTTTCGATGCCATCATCGCGCTTGGCGCCGTGATTCGTGGTAGCACGCCTCACTTCGACTTCGTTGCAGGCGAATGTGCCAAAGGTTTAGGCGTGGTTGGCCTGGACACCGGCTTACCTGTAATTAACGGTGTACTCACTACGGACAGTATTGAACAAGCGATTGAACGCTCTGGAACAAAAGCAGGCAATAAAGGTAGCGAAGCTGCCCTGACTGCGATTGAAATGGTTAACTTGTTAAAGGCTATTTAACGCTATGTCGCAAACACTTCAAGCAACTTATGCAGCAAAACGTAAAGCACGTCGCTTTGCTGTACAAGGAATTTATGAATGGCAAATGAGCCACAATCCGGTGCATGAGATTGAAGCACGTACGCGTGTGGAAAATGCCATGCACAAAGTGGATCTGAGCTATTATCATGAATTGTTGACTCAAGTGGTTGCCAATCATGAAGCATTGGATGCGCTCTTAATCCCGGTACTCGATCGCGAACTTTCAGCACTTGATGGTGTTGAACTTGCGACCCTTCGTCTTGGTGCATATGAACTCAAAGAACATCTTGAGATTCCATATCGCGTGGTTCTAGATGAAGCGATTGAGCTGGCTAAACATTTTGGCGGTGCCGATAGCCATAAATACATCAATGGTGTATTGGATCGTTTAGCGACAACTTTGCGTGCAGCAGAAAAACAGCAGTCTAACTAATAGCGTAGATTCGTTGTATGGCTGAATTTTCGATTATCGACACCTATTTCAATCGCAAGAATGCCAATTCTGTCGATTTGGGCGTCGGTGACGATTCAGCCTTGCTCACCCCCCCTCCTCAACAACAACTGGTCATCTGTGCCGATACCCTGGTTGCTGGACGCCATTTTCCAATAGACACCGATCCACATGCGATTGGCTGGAAATCTGTGGCTGTCAATTTATCTGATATTGCCGCGATGGGTGCAACCCCGCACAGTATTTTACTGGCATTGAGCCTACCCCAAATTGATCATGACTGGCTCAAGGCTTTTAGCCAGGGTTTATATGATTGCTGCGATCAATTTGGGGTGAGTTTAATCGGTGGTGATACCACCCAAAGTCCTCATTTAACCCTTTCTGTCACAGCTTTAGGCTGGGTGGATATTGGTCAAGCCATTCCACGCTCAGGTGCAAAACCGGGTGATCTGATCTGTGTCAGCGGAACTGTCGGTGATGCAGCTTTTGCACTACAGCATCTTGGTCATCCTCTCCAGAAACGTCTGGACTATCCAACGCCACGTTGTCAGCTCGGTGCCGCCTTAAAAGGTCTGGCGCATAGCATGATTGATGTCTCGGATGGTCTGGCCCAAGATCTTGGACATATCCTGAAAGCCTCTCAAGTCGGTGCAAAGCTGCAACTCGAAAACTTACCGATCAGTCCTGCCCTGCATGCCTTAAATGATGAACAAAAATGGCAATATGCCCTCGCTGGTGGCGATGATTACGAATTATGCTTTACAATAAGCCCGCAAAATTACGAAAAATTATTGCAAAAACAACTTGATATTTCGATTAGTATGATCGGCACAATTCAGCAGCAACACGGCTTAACTTTTGAAAAAGATGGCACAGACCATTTATTTCAATTTAATGGGTATCAACATTTTGCATAAACCTGCGATCAATTTTAAAGCCATGTCATGGATCGACCGACTGATTGTCTTTAGTGGGGTTGGTTTTGGTTCCGGTCTGGCACCTAAAGCACCTGGTACCTTTGGTTCGGCTTTTGCACTTTTATTTATCCCTATTTGGCTGCATCTTGGTTTTCTAAACAGTGTTTTTGCCATTGCTATCATGTCCCTGATTGGCATATATATTTGTGGCCACACAGCCAAGGTCATGGGCGTACATGATGATGGACGCATTGTCTGGGATGAATTTGCCGGACAATCTATTACCTTCTTACCACTGATTTATTTAGGTCAAATGAACTGGTTATGGTTGCTGGTCGGTTTTGCCCTGTTCAGATTATTTGATATCTGGAAACCTTGGCCAATCCGTGTGATTGACCGTCAAGTGGACGGTGGCTTCGGCATCATGCTGGATGACATTATTGCCGGCCTTTGGGCAGCTCTTTGTATTTTGCTTTATTTTTACTTCATCGTGGCATAAGCCATATTTAGGATTAGAACATGTCAACGACTGTTATTATTCTTGCTGCAGGTAAAGGAACGCGCATGCGCTCTAGCTTACCGAAAGTATTACAACCCCTTGCAGGACGTCCTTTACTGGGTCATGTCATTGAAACGGCAAAAAAATTAAACGCAGAAAATATTATTACCATTTATGGTCATGGTGGTGACCGGGTTCAGTCAGCATTTGCACAACACGCTATTAAATGGGTAGAACAGGCTGAACAGCTCGGTACCGGTCATGCAGTGCAAATGACCCTACCTGTCCTGCCTCAAGACGGCGTATCACTGATCCTTTCCGGCGATGTACCGTGCATTAATCCTCTGACCTTGCAAAAATTACTCGATGCCACCGCAGAAACCGGTATTGGTCTGGTAACCCTTACCTTGCCGGATGCGAATGGTTATGGCCGTATTGTACGTGAACAGGGTCAGATCCAGGCCATTGTTGAGCACAAGGATGCTTCCGAAGAGCAGCGTCAGATCAAGGAAATCAATACCGGTATTTATGCGGTTAGCAATGCCAAATTACATGAATGGCTGCCAAATTTAAGCAATGACAATGCGCAGGGTGAATATTACCTGACTGATATTGTAGCAATGGCTTTGGCAGATGGTATGCAAGTTGCATCGGTAGAACCTGAGCAGGCTTTCGAAGTTGAAGGGGTAAATGACCGTGTGCAGCTCGCTGCTTTAGAGCGTCAGTTCCAGGCTTATCAAGCCAAACAGCTAATGCATCAAGGTGTACATCTGATTGATCCAAGCCGCTTTGACTTGCGTGGCAATTTAACTGTCGGTCAGGATGTCCGCATTGATATCAATGTGATTATCGAAGGTGATTGCGAGCTGGGCGACAACGTTGAAATTGGCGCCGGCTGTATTATCAAGAATACCAAGATTGCAGCTGGCACCAAGGTTCAGCCATATAGCATTTTCGATAGCGCCATCGTTGGGGAAGATACCCAAATTGGACCTTTTGCACGACTCCGTCCGGGTGCAAAACTCGCAGCTGAGGTACATATCGGTAACTTCGTTGAAGTCAAAAATACCTCGATTGGTCTAGGCTCTAAAGCCAACCATTTTACCTATCTGGGTGATGCTGAAATCGGTGCCGGTTCTAATATCGGTGCAGGAACCATTACCTGTAACTATGATGGTGCGAACAAATTTAAAACGATTATTGGTGATCAGGCCTTTATTGGCTCGAACAGTTCATTGGTGGCACCTGTAAAAATTGGCAATGGCGCCACAGTCGGTGCAGGCTCAACGATTACCCGTGATGTGGAAGACAACAGTTTGGCAGTAGAGCGCTCTAAGCAATTTGCCAAAGAAAACTATCCACGTCCGCAAAAAATCAAGAAATAAGGGGAATAAATATGTGTGGTATCGTTGGTGGCATTGCAGAACGTAGCATTACCAATATTTTGATTGAAGGTTTAAAACGCCTGGAATACCGTGGTTATGATTCAGCAGGTTTGGCACTCATTAACAACAGCCAAGTCCTACGTGAACGCCGTGTCGGTAAGGTTGCGAACCTTGAACAGGCTGTGAATGAATCACAGATTAGTGGTTCACTTGGCATTGCGCATACACGCTGGGCGACCCATGGCAAACCGACTGAAGAAAATGCCCATCCGCATATTTCTGAAAATGTGGCAGTGGTGCATAACGGAATTATCGAAAACTATCAGGAACTCAAAGATGATCTTGAAGCTTTGGGCTATGTGTTTACCTCACAGACTGATACTGAAGTGGTTGCCCATCTGATCAATGATGCACTGAAATCTACCCCGAGCCTGTTAGAAGCTGTACGCCAAGTGGTTCCGCAATTGAAAGGTGCCTATGCACTGGGCATCGTACATACTGACCACCCGGATGAACTGATTACCGTGCGTGAAGGTTCTCCACTGGTGATTGGTGTCGGGATTGGTGAAAACTTCATTAGTTCAGATCAATTAGCCTTACTTCCAATTACTAACCGTTTTATCTACCTGGAAGAAGGTGATATTGCCCGTTTGACCCGCACCACCATTGAGGTCTTTGTCGATGGTCAACTGGTAGATCGTCCGGTCAAGGAACTGGATGCTGCGGTCAGCAATGCGTCTAAAGGTGAATACAAGCACTATATGCTCAAAGAAATTTATGAGCAGCCTGAAGCGATTAAACAGACCATTTCCCAAGCCTTAAATGGCAATGACCTGCGCGAAGACTTCCTTGCCAGTGCGGAACAAGACTTTTCAAAAATCCAGCAAATCCAGATTATTGCCTGTGGTACCAGCTATCATGCCGGCATGATTGCCAAATACTGGTTTGAACAGCTGATTGATCTACCTTGCCAGGTCGAGATTGCTAGCGAATTCCGTTATCGCACGCCGGTGATTGTGAATCACACGCTATATGTGTGTATTTCCCAATCTGGTGAAACTGCTGATACTTTAGCTGCATTACGTGATACGCAAAAACGTGCGGCCGCCAAAGGCCTGGACATTACCACGATGACCATCTGTAACGTGGCGACCTCTTCGATGGTGCGTGAAACTCAGCATAGTCTGTTGACACTAGCAGGCCCTGAAATTGGTGTGGCTTCAACCAAAGCTTTTACTACCCAGCTTGCTGCATTGATGCTGTTGGTACTCAAAATCGGTTCTGTGAAAAATACGATTTCTACAGCACAAATGACGGAGATCACCACAGAACTTTGGCATACGCCTAAAGTGATTCTGGATACCTTGCGTCATGATGATGAAATTTTACGTCTTTCAGAACTGTTTGTTGAAAAGCAGCATTGCCTATTCCTGGGCCGTGGTACGCATTTCCCGATCGCTCTGGAAGGTGCACTCAAGCTGAAAGAAATCTCCTATATTCATGCGGAAGGTTATGCTGCAGGCGAACTAAAACACGGGCCATTGGCACTGGTTGACAATGACATGCCAGTAGTGATTCTGGCACCACAGGATGACATGCTGGATAAGCTCAAATCCAATATGGAAGAAGTTCAGGCACGTGGTGGCGAGCTATTTGTGTTTGCTGATGAGCACAGCGGTATTAAAGCCAAAGAACGCCAGCATGTGGTACATATTCCGGCAGTCAATGCAGTGCTGGCACCGATTGTCTACAGTATTCCTGTACAGCTGCTGTCCTATCATGTTGCAGTTCTACGTGGTACGGATGTCGATCAGCCACGCAACCTGGCAAAATCGGTCACTGTAGAATAATTAAAATTGAATCGAGGCTGGGAAACCGGCCTTTTTCTTGTAAATGGAGTGCCTCTAAATGACAAAACTGACTTGCTTTAAAGCCTATGATATTCGCGGCAAACTCGGCACAGAACTCAACGAAGATATCGCCTATAAAATTGGCCGTGCTTATGGACAGATTTATCAACCTAAAACAGTAGCCATTGGCTGTGATATTCGACTCAGCAGTGAAGGCTTAAAACAGGCGACCATTCGCGGTTTAAATGATGCTGGGGTCAATGTGCTGGATCTTGGCATGACCGGAACTGAAGAAGTTTATTTCGCGGCCTTCCACCTCGATGTACAAGGTGGAATTGAAGTGACGGCCAGCCATAATCCGATGGACTATAACGGCATGAAGCTGGTGCGTGAAAATGCCCGTCCAATTAGTGCCGATACTGGTCTTAAAGAGATTCAGGCTTTAGCAGAATCAGATGAATTTATTGACGTCAGCAATAAAGGCCGTACTGAGAAATATAATATTCTGCCTGAATTTGTAAATCATCTGATGAGCTATATTGATCCGGCAAAAATCCGTCCGATGAAACTAGTCATGAATGCCGGGAATGGAGCAGCAGGCCATGTGATTGATGCCATTGAGCAAAAGTTTCAACAACTCAATATTCCGGTCGAATTTATCAAAATTCATCATGAAGCTGACGGCAATTTCCCGAACGGGATTCCCAATCCGATTTTAACTGAAAACCGTGACAGCACCCGTGATGCTGTGATTGAGCATGCTGCCGACATGGGCATTGCCTGGGATGGTGACTTTGACCGCTGCTTCCTGTTCGATGAAAAAGGCCAGTTTATTGAAGGCTATTATATTGTTGGTCTTTTGGCTCAAGCCTTCTTGCTAAAACAATCGGGTGAGAAAATTGTGCATGACCCGCGTCTGGTCTGGAATACCCTGGATATCGTGGAACAATACCAAGGGATTACGGTGCAGTCGAAATCAGGGCATGCCTTTATTAAAGATGTGATGCGTGAACATAATGCAGCTTATGGCGGAGAAATGAGTGCCCATCACTATTTCCGTGACTTTGCCTACTGTGATAGCGGCATGATTCCATGGTTACTAGCGATTGCAGTACTGTCTGAAACACAGCAATCTCTATCTTCGCTGGTGGAAGAGATGATTGCCAAGTTCCCGTGTAGTGGTGAGATCAACTTTAAAGTCGCCGATACCCAAACCACGATTCAAAAACTCTTTGATCACTATGCCGATCAAAATCCTGCAATTGATCAGACCGATGGGGTCAGCCTTAATTTTGGTGCATGGCGTTTTAATGTGCGTGCATCCAATACTGAACCTTTATTGCGTCTAAATATTGAAAGCCGTCGTGATCATAATCCACGACCAATGCAGGACTATGTCGATGAATTGACTCAGCTGATTCAGAGTTAATCTTCACGCATACAGTACAATAAAAATGGGAGCTGTTCATCAAAAGCTCCCATTTTTATTTATATCGCTATAAAGATTTTAGCGATAACCATTCGGATTCTGCTTCTGCCAGTTCCAGCTGTCAGCGAGCATATCCTCTAAACCATACTGAGGTTGCCAGCCCAACTCTTGGACTGCACGGGTATTGTCTGCAAAACAGGTGGCCACATCGCCTTCACGACGAGGGGCTAATTCAAATGCAATCGCCACACCATTCACTTGCTCAAACGTATCTTTAACTTGTAGCACTGAAATCCCATTCCCTGTACCAATATTCCAGGCACGGCAACCTTGCGCAGTTAGACGATTATTGAGAGCACATAAGTGTGCATTGGCCAAGTCGACTACGTGTATATAATCGCGCACACCAGTCCCATCCACCGTGTCATAATCATGACCGAAAATAGATAGCTTTTCACGACGACCGACTGCCACTTGAGTCACAAAAGGCATCAGATTATTGGGAATACCTTGTGGATCTTCGCCAATCTGGCCACTTTTATGCGCGCCGACCGGATTAAAATAACGTAATAAGGCAATCGACCAACGTTCATCCGCCACAGACAACTTTTCCAAGAGCTGCTCAACAATAAGTTTGGTATAGCCATAGTTATTGGTCGGCATTCCGGTAGGCATTTCTTCGTTTAAAGGTGAAGGATTATTTTCGCCATAGACCGTGGCTGAGGAACTAAACACCAGTTTAAAAACCTGTGCGCGCTGCATCGCCTGAACCAGGCTGATTGAACCGGCAATATTATTGTCAAAATAAGCCAATGGTATTTGCTGGCTTTCTCCGACCGCTTTCAGACCGGCAAAATGAATCACGGCCTCAATCGAGTGTTGCTGAAATACCTGATCTAATAATTGAGCATCACGGATATCACCTTGTATAAATGTCAGGCTTTTTTGGGTCAACTGTTGCACCCGATTTAAAGACTCAGCAGCGCTATTGCACAGATTATCTAAAACGATGACCTCATACCCGGCATTTAATAACTCAACACAAGTATGCGAACCAATATAGCCTGCCCCGCCCGTTACCAGAATTTTAGCCATGCTGCTTCCCTAATAAAATGTTAATTAAACCTTGAGTTGAACCATCCAGACCACCTAGCTCAGACTGTTCACCATTCAAAATAGGCAGCAACTGGTTGGCAATTTCCTTGCCTTTTTCCACGCCCCACTGGTCAAATGGGTTGATATTCCACAGCACCGATTGCACAAAAACTTTATGTTCATATAGAGCAATCAGCATACCCAGACTATAAGGATTCAGCTCTTGCATCAACAGCGTACTGCTCGGTTGGTTGCCTTCATACTGTTTATAGGCTGGCAAGCTCTCTAATTCTTTTGGGTCCAAAGCCTCATTACCAAAGGCCAATAAACGTGATTGCGCCAAGCAGTTAGATAGGGCCAAATGATGCTGTTCAATTAATGCTTCGGCACTGTCTGCATAGGTATATTGCTGACTGTTATAGCGCTTGACCGGCGCAATAAAGTCACAACTCACTGACTGCGTACCTTGATGGAGGAGCTGATAAAAAGCATGTTGCGCATTCGGCCCCACTTCGCCCCAAATAATCGGACAGGTATCCAGCTGAACTTTTTCACCATCACGTTGAATCGACTTACCGTTAGATTCCATTTCCAGCTGTTGCAAATAAGAAGCAAAGTATTTCAGTCGTCCATCATAAGGCAGGATGGCATGAGTCTGAATATCCAGAAAATTATTATTCCATGCCCCCAGCAAGCCCATCAATACCGGAATATTGCGTTCAAAAGGCTGGTACTGAAAATGCTGGTCAACGGCATAGGCGCCAGCGATCAGCTGCTTAAAGCCTTCAATGCCGATACTCAAGGCAATTGGCAGACCAATACAAGACCAGAGTGAATAACGCCCGCCGACCCAGTCCCAGAGCAGCAACTGGTTTTCGGGCGCAATACCCCACGTGGTCATTTTTTCCGGTTTGGTCGATACCCCAATAAAATGATGCTTAAGAATATAAGGATGCTGACCTAAAGCCTTTTCTAACCACAAGCGTACTGTCTGGGCATTGGTCAGAGTATCAATGGTGCCAAAGGATTTGGAGGAAATAATAAACAGTGTCGTTTCCGGACGCAGCTGATGCAACAGCTCGGACAGCTGACTGCCATCCATGGTCGAAACGAAATGTACATTGAGTGGCTGGGCAGACTGATATTTAAAATCAGATAAAGCGTGCGTGACCATCAAAGGACCGAGGTCTGATCCGCCCACCCCGATATTGACCACATCCTGAATGACTTCACCGGTAGCACCGCGACGCTGTCCGGCATGAATCTGTTCCACCAGGGCATACATCCGTTCCAGCTGGGCATGTACATCAGCTGCCAGATCAGCATGTTGTTGATCATGTTCTGGTAGGCGCAGTGCCCAGTGCATGGCAGCACGCTGCTCGGTATAGTTGATTTCTTGATTGGAAAATAGCGAGCCAATCCAGGATCTAAGGTTCTGTGCATCGGCCCATTCGATTAGACCCTGCAGCACATTCTTATTGATTCTGTGTTTGCTATAGTCAAACAGCAGTTGTTCAAACTGGATAGAATATCGATTAAAGCGCTCTGGGTCAGCAGCAAACAGCTCCCGCAAATGCTCAGACTGAAGCTGTTCTTTATTCGAGGCAAGTTTCTGACACACAGTTTCAGTGTCGAGATTTGGATTAAAATGGCTCAACATTAACGTCCTACCCCAATATAATTAAAACCACGTGTCTTGACATACGTCGGATCATACAGATTACGCCCATCTAAAATCAGTGGATGCTGCATCAGTTTAATCAGATAAGGATAATCCGGACTGCCATACTGTTTCCAAGCCGTCATCAGACACAAGGCATCTGCACCTTCAACGGCCTGATATTGATCTTCACATAAGATTAAATCGTCCCGTGCGCCATAGATCTTTTCAATATTCGCCAGTGCCTGTGGATCATGCAGTTTGACTGTCACACCCTGTGCCCATAATGCAGTCAGCATGGCATGTACTGGAGATTGCTGGATGCTCGGGGTATTTTCTTTAAAGGCTGCGCCCCAAATCGCCACCACTTTGCCTTGTAAATCGCCACGGAAATAATTCCAGAGCTTGCGAAACAGCAATTCTTTTTGTTGTTCGTTAATTTCCCAGACCTGCTCTAACAGCTGGTTTTTCACCCCTGAATCTGCAACCGCATGTGTTAAAGTACGAATATCATGTGAGAAATTTTCTCCGCCAAACCCTACGCCCGGAAACAGATAAGCCGAACCAATCCGGTTATCTGCCGCCATGCCCTGACGTACCTGCTCAATATCGATGCCAAGTTTTTCTGCCACACTGGCCAGATCATTCATATAACTGATCCGGGTGGCCAGCATGCCGGAAATACTCAACTTGGTAAATTCGGCATCCAGAACCGGCATAAATAGATACTGCTGCGCGCGTGGAAATAATGGACGTAAGAGTTCTTTGATTTTAGGCTGGATATCTGCATGATCACAGCCCACAATCAGCTGGGTGGCCTGAGTAAAGCTACGCAGTGCATTGCCTTCCTGAATAATATCTGGCAGATAAATCCAGTCATCATTCGGCAGCAAGTGCTGAAAGCGCTGCGTGCCATGCAAGCCAAAAGTCGAGGCATTGATCATCAGTTTGGGATGGGCAAAACAGGCATGCCTGATGGTATCCAGCATCTGAAATGCCATATGTTCTTCGGTTGCATTAAAACTAAAGAAAAAAGCATCCTGATTGAAATCTAGATGCTGAAAATCACAACAGTTTAAAAAGCCGGATTTTTCCTGTTTTTGTAGCAAGGCCTGCAGTGTTTCATCCTGAAAATAAGTCCGTGCCGGATCATCGCTACTGAAGCTGTTACACCACACTACCTGATGACCACATTCAGCTAAAAGGGCCGCAATGACCCCTGAAAATAAGGTTTTTCCCAGTACCGCGACTTTCATAGTATCCCTTGATTATTCTAATGCCAGTTCCTGAATCAATGCTTTAAACTCGTGACCAAGCTTGGGATGATCCACGCCATAATGTAAAACAGCTTTTAAATAGCCAAGCTTGTTACCACAATCAAAAGTTTGACCTTTCATACGATAAGCTTCAACCGCTTCAGTCTGCTGCAACATGGCGATGGCATCGGTGAGCTGGATTTCATTGCCCGCCCCGAGTGGTGTCTGTTCCAACAGCTGCATGATTTTTGCCGGCAGGATATAACGCCCCACCACAGACAGATTCGATGGTGCCGTCCCGACTGCCGGTTTCTCGACAATCCCTTGCATCACAATACTGTGACCTTCAGCTGGTGACTCTGCCACATCGACAATGCCATATTGATCCACCAGATGGTCAGGTACCGCTTCAACCATGATTTGTGCTGCTGCAGAGGCTTCATAGCGCTGAATCATTAAGCTCAAGTCATTCTGAGTCTGTGTATCTTTCACCAGAACATCAGGAAGTAGAACCGCAAAGTCATCTTCACCAATCACAGCTTTCGCACACAGTACCGCATGTCCCAAACCTAATGGCTGTGGTTGACGTACGCTAATGATACTGACACCTGCCGGTAAAATTTCAGTAATTTCTTTGAGTAAATCGGTTTTATTTTTTTGTGCAAGTGTGGTTTCCAGCTCAAAGTTACGATCAAAGTAGTTTTCAATCGAGGCCTTGGAAGAATGGGTCACCAGAATAATCTGCTCAATCCCGGCAGCAACTGCTTCACGCACCACATATTCAATCGCAGGGCGATCCACGACAGTCACCATCTCTTTGGGAATGGATTTGCTGGCAGGTAAGAAACGCGTACCTAAACCAGCCACAGGGAGAATTGCTTTCTTAATCATATCTATAAAAACCTAGTTCACTTTAATTTCGTTACCGCGTACATAACCGTCGACATAATGTTCCAGTTGTGCCAGTGCCCATTCAATATCAGCCTGAGTCGCGGTCAGTTCATGTATACGGTTAAATACTGCCAGAATTTCTGCCAATGGATAATGTTTTTCGACAGATCGTAGAATACGTGTATGCGCAGTAATTTCTGTATTTTCTTCGTCAATCAGCAGTTCTTCATAGAGTTTTTCGCCTGGACGTAGCCCAGTATATTGAATTTCAATATCACCATTCGGGTCTTTATTATCTCTGACTTTGAGTCCGCTAAGGGCAATCATTTGACGAGCTAGATCCTGAATCCGTACTGGCTCGCCCATATCCAGCAGGAACACGTCGCCTCCTGTACCCAAAGCACCCGCCTGAATTACCAGTTGTGAGGCTTCCGGAATAGTCATAAAGAACCGGGTCACTTCTGGATCAGTCACGGTAATCGGACCACCTTTGGCAATTTGCTGTTTAAACAGCGGCACCACCGAACCCGAAGAACCGAGCACATTACCAAAACGCACAATACTGATCTGGGTCTGGTTCTGGGCTTCAGCCATGGCCTGACAATACAGCTCGGCCATCCGTTTGGTCGCCCCCATCACGTTGGTTGGACGTACCGCCTTATCAGTTGAAATTAATACAAAGGTTTCGACGCCTTTCTTCACCGCTGCATTCACACTAAAGGCGGTTCCAACGGCATTGTTTTTCAGACCTGCCAGCGGATTACACTCGACCAGCGGGACATGTTTATAGGCGGCAGCATGATAAACAGTCTGTACGCCATATTGTTCAATCACCCGTTCTAACTTACGTTCGTCGAGAACTGAACCTAAAATCGGAATAATTTCACAGCTTGCAGTGAGGCGTAACTCTTTTTCAATACTATAGAGCGCAAATTCAGTCAGTTCATAAATGATAATTTTGGCCGGCTGGTTTTTAATGATCTGGCGGCACAGCTCTGAACCAATCGAACCGCCCGCACCAGTGACCATCACCATTTTATCTTTAATGTTTCTGGCCAGCAGCTCCGGCACTGGCGGCACCGGGTCACGCCCCAGCAAGTCGATAATATCCACTTCCTGAATATCAGAAATTCGAATTTCACCATCCACTAGTTTGGTCAGCCCTGGAATCTCGGTAATTTTTAAATGTGCCGATTCTAAAAACTTGATGATTTCACTTTTACGCACCCGGCCTACAGAAGGCAAGGCAATCAGGATTTCATCAATTTTTTTCTTAGCCATCACATTTAAAGCGGTCTGGGCATCATAGACTTTGAGTCGGCCCAGCTGCTGTCCGCTTAACGAGCGTTTATCGTCAATAAACATGACCGGCAAATGCTCATTGGAACGATACAGTGCAGCAGCGACCTGTTGGCCTGCATTACCCGCGCCATAAATCGCAATACGTTTTTTCTGTACGTCAGCCTGCAAGTAGGAACGGATAATAAAACGGATGATGCCCCGGCTAAACCAGATCCAGGCAAACATCATAAAGCCGAACATCAGCGGAATAGAAGTCGGAATAAAGGCCGGGGTAAAATAAGCCAGGGCATACAGGCCAGCGACCGTCAATGCCGTCGCCAGCCCCATCTTGATCATAAACACTTCATTATACGTACGGACAATAAAGCGGTAGACCCCACACACAAATAGGGATACGACTGCAATTACACTGACCCAGACCGTACCAAAAGCCAGATTCGGTACCACTTCTGCGCCTAAATCGAATCGGCGAATGGCATAACATAGCCAGATCAAGACAGGAAAAGCACAAAAATCCAGAATAATTAAAAATGCAAGTTTGGCGGCTCGTGGTGATTCTACGAAAGGCGTAATGATCGATTTCACTGGATGCGTTGTCTCAATTTTAATAAATTTTTAATAAGTCACAATGCGATGAGCAACTTAAAAACATATTCTATATCAGTTAAATGCACCGAACACGGTGCACTTATATTCTAAAAGTTTAAGCAACTATTCTATGAATGACCTGTTGAATTGCGGTGACTGTTTTGTTAATACTTTCATCACTTAAAGTAGGATGAACTAAAAACATCAGACTGGTTTCACCCAGTTTTTGAGCATTCTTTAAACGCTCTTTTGGGCGCCATGGCGTGTCATCAAAAGCGTGCTCCAGGTAGACTTCTGAACAAGACCCACTAAAACATGGTACACCTTCGGCATTAATTTCAGTCATGATTCGGTCACGTGACCAGCCTTCTGGTAAAGCATCAGTATTAACTTGTACATAGCATTTATAAGCAGCATGTACATAATCATCTGATGGACGATGAACTGTAAAATATGGACTATCTGCAAATGCAGCATAAATTTTTTCCATATTTGCATTACGCTGTGCTGTCCATTCGGACATCTTTTTCAATTGAATCCGTCCAATCACCGCTTGCATTTCCATCATGCGCCAGTTGGTGCCAAATGAGTCATGTAACCAACGAAAACCTGGCGGATGTTGTTTGTGATAAATGCTGTCGTAGTTTTTACCATGGTCTTTGTAGGACCACATTTTTTTCCATAGCTGTTCATCATTGGTGGTGACCATACCGCCTTCACCGCCTGTAGTCATAATTTTGTCCTGACAGAACGACCAGGCACCAATATGTCCAATTGAACCTGCAGATTTGCCTTTGTACATCGCACCATGCGCTTGGGCACAGTCTTCAATCACATAAAGGCCTTTATCGGAAGCCAATTGCATGATCGGATCCATATCACACATCCAGCCTGCCAAATGCACACAAATTATAGCTTTGGTATTTGGCGTCAATACTGCTTCAATGGTACGGGCAGAA
Organism: Acinetobacter lwoffii; assembly: GCF_024129685.1. Taxonomy (GTDB): domain Bacteria; phylum Pseudomonadota; class Gammaproteobacteria; order Pseudomonadales; family Moraxellaceae; genus Acinetobacter; species Acinetobacter lwoffii_X. Next base: position 40,177 of record NZ_JAMXXL010000022.1, read on the forward strand.
ATGTTTTGTGAATCGAGTTCTACATCTGCAAAAATGGGGTTGGCACCTGCTGTAACAATGGAGCTTGCCGACGCTAAAAAGGTGCGTGAAGTGACAATCACGTCATCACCCGCGCCAATGTTCAAGGCTTTGAGTGCAACATCTAAAGCGACAGTACCGTTAGCAAGTGCCACGGCATATTGGGTTTGCGCAAATTGGGCAAATTCTTTTTCAAATTCGCGGCATTCTTGCCCTGTCCAGTAGTTGACTTTGTTGGACAGTAAAACTTGAGATACGGCATCTGCCTCTTGTTGAGTAAAGCTTGGCCATGGTTCAAATGCAGTATTTAGCATGTACTACTAATCCTAATGAGTTTTATTTCTATCCAACGATAAGAAACTTCTAATTTCTTGCCAAGAATTTAAGCAATGGTCTGCTTGATATTCCGCAGCAATTGAAAAATTCTGTTTATGAATATTCTGACCTTGATCTTTCAAGCAGATGGTGGTCCAGCCTAATAATTTTGCTGTTACAAAATCTTTTTTCAGGTTATCGCCTATATAAATATATTCTTCACACTGTAATTCGTTCATCACTTTCTCATAGTTGGCAATAGATGGCTTTTCTGAGCCAATTTCCTCAGAAATTACTATACTATTCAAAAGATTTGTTAATCCTAACGCTTGTAATTTATTACGTTGAGTTTTTGAACGCCCGTCAGTAATAACTGCATATTTATATTCCGTGGCAAAATAGGTTAATGTTTCTGCAACATCTTGGAATAGGGTAATATCCGGTTTATGAAAGCGATACCAATCTAAAAGCTCTTTTTTATCCAGTTGATATTTTTTGGAAATATTTTCAAAAACGTTTTCACCAGCATGATATTCTGCCAACATTTTCGCATACAACTGTTGTGGCTGAGTACTAATTTTTGCCGCAATGAAGCGGTATGCTGATTGCAAATAACTTATTTCAGCATAAAGTGTATCATCTAAATCTAAAACTAAAGCTTTAATCTTGGTAGTCATTTACCAAAACCTCAGCATCATAACGCAGCATAAGTAAATTATCACACCATGCTGAAAATTCTTCAATATCCTGATTTAACAAATATTCTTGAATAACCCACTGACTATAATTAGCACCTGCTAAATAACTTAAAGGATAACCACCACCAAAACGTGGGTTTATTTCAATCCCTAAAATTTTATCTTCAGTTTTATGCATAAATACCTGTATCGTTAAACAGCCACGCGCACCAGCTATATATTTTAACTTTTGATTAAATTCTCTGACAATAAAGTTCTTTTTTGTTACCCCTTTATTTACTTCACCTGCACGCACAAAAATACGCTTACGCGGTACTACACATTTTAAGTCTGAGGATTTATCGTAGTAACAGTCAACGGTAAATTCATCATAGTCGTCTGGTTTAATGTATTCCATAAACATAAGTTTTGGATCCACACGATGTTCCGGTTTAATATCTTCTGCACAATATGCTGTAAAAATACCTTTACTTAAGCTTCCATCATAAGGCTTTACAAAAACAGGAAACTTTAAACTCTCTAAGGTATATTGCTGCGGAATACGAATTCCTTTTTCTTCAAAAAAATGATTAATTTGACGTTTGTCGCGACATTGCTGTACCAACTCAGGATCACTTACCAATAAATGGATTCCTTGTTGCTTAAAATAAGCAATATTTTCACTTAAAACTAATAACTCTGTATCAATCGTTGGTACGATTAATTTAACTTGATTACTCAAGCAAAGGTGTAATAAATAATCAATATATTCAGGGCTTGTAACGCGCGGTACTGTAAAACTTTGGTCAGAAACATGACATGCAGGAGCTAGAATAGGATTTAAATCAGTAGTAAAAACCTGACCATTTTCAAAAAATTTTTTCAGTTCTGTTTGGAAAGAGCGTACTAGTGAAACTCTCTGACCAGCTGAGGTAATTAAAATATTCATTTATTTCTTCTCATTACCATTAAATTTTGGCATTGTTGCATCATTTTCCGCGTTAATATCATCTTTGGCGAGCACTTTTTTAACCGTTTTCAGCATAATTTTAAAATCTAACCAAACCGATTGATTTTCTACATACCACGTATCGAGTTTAAATTTTTCTTCCCAACTAATGGCATTACGTCCATTGACCTGTGCATGCCCTGTCATACCTGGGCGGACTAAATGGCGTTTGGCTTGTTCTTGGTTATATAGCGGTAAATATTCCATGAGTAGTGGGCGTGGTCCGACGATGCTCATATCGCCCTTAATGACGTTCCAGAGCTCTGGCATTTCATCTAAACTACTAGAACGCAGCATTTTGCCAAACGGAGTTAATCGCTCACTGTCTGGTAAGAGGTTGCCTTGTGCATCTACCGCGTCTTTCATACTGCGAAATTTAATCATTTCAAAAGGTTTGCCATGTAAACCCGGGCGTACCTGGCGGAACAAGACAGGCGAGCCCAGATTTTTTTTCACTTTGTAAGCAACAAATGCATAAAGTGGTGAAAGCAGGATCAGGGCGATGGAAGCGATGATAATATCGAGGAAGCGTTTTAGCATAACTATCTCAACACTTAAAGAATAAAAGTGCTATGAAATTTGAGGATCGTAAATTATTTAAATTGTGCATAATACTCTAACGCCTTTTCAAGGACTTCTTTATGATTATATTTGCTAGCAACTTCATCATAACATTGTTGCTTCATTAACAATAAAGAGTCTCGAGACTGCGAAATTTTTTTCATTTTATTAAATAATGTCAAGGTGTCTTTAGGATCGACAAAAAAGCCATTTTTTCCCTCTTGAACAATTTCTGAGTACCCGGTGATAGAGGTTACAAGTACAGGTACTTTCATTAAATTGGCCTCAAGTACTGATAAACCAAATCCTTCGCGATAGGAAGGTGATACGAATAAATCCATTATAGTTAAAAACTTTTTAACATCTTTTTGAAAGCCTACTTCAATAATATTTGGATTTGTCTTGATAATATTTTGTGTTTCTTGACTAAGTGGATCTAACTCATGCTCATACATGCCAACTAGTAGTAGTTTGACATTTTTCTGTTCAAGCATATTAAAAGCATGAACTAACTCATTAATACCCTTATCAGCTACTAACCTACCTACAAAACCAAAGACAAAATCCTGTTTAGAAATACCATATGATTCTCGAATAGTAGAATCATCATAATTTTCTGTTAAAAATTCCTCTACTGGCATACCATTAGCACTGCCATGATGAATAACAGAAACTTTCTTTCTAGTTAATTTATCCTGTACTTTTTGTTTGACACCTTGGCTTACTGCTATAATATGAGTTGCACAGAAGCAATTTAGTTTTTCTAAGGCCATCAATAATTTTCTTTTTTTGCCTGTTGTACCCTCATATCTTAATCCGTGCACGTAGTAAATACGTACTGGGACTCTAGTAATATATCCTGTAAAAAGCCCAAGCAACGAACCTTTAGGCGTATTACAGTGGATAATATCAGGCCTTTGCCTAATGAATAGCAATAAAAATTTTAATAAGCTGATAATATCATTTTTAATAGCAATATCTCGTTTCATTTGAATAGCACTATATTTTACGTTTTCTGAGCATGCTATTTGTTCAAGCTCCTTATCAGGCGAACTAATTAAAGTAACATCAAAGTCTTGGCTAAGCCTTCCTATTTGTCTTTTAAAAAAATTTAAAGACATAGGTACAGTTGTAATCAAAAAAAATTTATTTTTCTTCATGGCAATAGCTTCATTTATATCTTTCTACATCTACATTAACTTTTTTACTAAAAACTATTTGATTTCGTTTATTAATTAGCCTTTGTTCCTGATTAAATAAATTTGCTAAATAGTATATTTTTCCCTTAATTTTATTTAACCTAAAAAAATTCCTCCAAAAGCTACTGTAGTTGTATTTTTGAAGTATATATTTCTTTGAAATATTAGCCAAAAAGTATTTTTTGTAATAATATTGGCCAAATTCTCTATAAAAGAGTAGAGGCTCGTACATTATCATAAAATTACTATGATGCTTAGCTCTATACCATAATTCAGCATCTTCTATTCGAATAGCTTTTTCATCATAAGGATTATCCAGAAACCAACTTTTTTTTCCCATAATTGAAGGGTGGATAAAGCCATCTACTTTTTCTAATCCTTCCACTCGCTTGTACCGACGCCCGAATACTAAATTATTCTCATCAATTACATAAGCATTCGTGCCAAGTACATCAATATCAGAATATTCTCGTAAAACCTCCAATTGCTTTTCCAATCTAAGAGGATGCATAATATCATCAGCATCCATTCTCGCAATAAACTTTCCTTTTGACTCTTTTATTAACTGGTTAAGACGATAAGGTAGTTGTCTATTCTTCCCATCACAAATTACTCTAATTCTTATATCTTTATGCGCAAATTCCTGAGCAATCTTAAGGGAATTATCTATTGAGCCATCATCAACAAGAATTAATTCCCAGTTTTTATAAGACTGATTCATAACAGACTGAATAGCAAATTTCAAGTACTTTTCAGCATTATAAAATGGAATGCCTATACTTATTACAGGGCTACGGTTGACTTCATTAAGCATAAAAATTAAAACCTATATAAATTAAAATCAACATTAAAACATAATGAATTCTAATACTCCCTTTAATGAATGCTGAATAAAACAAAGGAGCAATCAAAAATGGAATTACAAACCAAGAAAACAGGCCCCAACGATCTGAGAATGCTAACTGGAATGCCATAAATAAAAAAATACTAGTAATAATATAGTAAGAAATTAAAATATTATACTGAATTATCAAGTCTGGATTAGACAACTTATTTCTTACATATAAAGAAATACACAAAAACAATGTATTGAAAAATACAAAATTCGGCTTAAAACCTACCTCGTAAACTTCTGCACCATCACCAGACAGATAATCTCCACGCCGCTCCCCATCTAATATCTCCAAGATAATAGGTGATATATTAAGAAAACCAAAATTAAAATATGACAACAATATAGAAGTTAAATAAAATAAAAGTAATAAGGGTATCATTCTATACTTTTTAGTGATCAAAGAAAATATAAAGATCGCAATAGGAATAATTGAAGTTAAATGAAAAGATAAAGCTAATAATAATAGTAAGTATATTTTGGAAATATTCCCTTTTTTTAACCATATAGAGTAAGCTAATAGTAATACAGCCAAAGATACACCTTGCCTAATAACATTAACACTCATACTCAAAAAAAAGAAAAATGACATATATGAAAAAAAAGTAATAAATAGATTTGACTTAAAAAAATCTGTATAATTTTTAGAAGCTTTAAAAACAAAAGTAAAAAATAAAAAAGATATAAAAAATAAAAAAAATGAAAAGCTTAAATTAAAAAATCTAAAAATAAGGGCTATCAAATCAAATAAAAATTCACCAAAAAATTTAATTTCAATATTATTATTCCAAAGAATATTATGGTAATTTCTGGTATCTGTACCTACATCATATCCCCTAAAACCCACTAGAAAAATTAAGGAAACTAAAGGAAACACAACCAGATATTTTCCTAACTCATTCTGTAATAAAATATCTTTTTTAATTTCCGAAGATAAAGCACTAACTACAACTAAGCATGCTGTACAAAAATAAATCAAATTGTAAATATCATAAAAATCAGTATTATCTATTAACATAAAAAGATAGTTTCCAATACTTGGTGTCCTTTAAATTAGATAAATATTTTAAATTTATACTTAACTTAAAAATGAAATTAATACTTATTCCAAACTTCCTTATATTTCCCTAAAACATAATCACATGAGTGATACTCTTCTATAAACTTTCTTGCATTAATAGAATATTCTTTAAGTTTTTCTGGGTTCTTTATTAAATCCTCAATACACTCCAATAAATGAATTTTATTTGGTGTAATATTTACAAGAGGCTGATAATCTAAGTTATAATACCTCTTTACCTCAGATTCCATTCCACTTAAAACCACTTTAGAATAACTCATCCCTAATAAACCATTTACCCCACAATCATAACTATAACACTGGTCAATAAAGATATGACAATCATTGAATTTTTTAATATAAACTGAATAAGGTAATCCCCCAACTATTTCATACTCAATCATACTCGGATACTTATTTTTTAATATAATAAAGATCTCATCAATTATATCATTTCCTTTCCTATATTCTTTCCCAAACTGCCAACCATGAAAAACCTTCAATGGGTAAGAAATTTTCACTTCTTGATTACTTGATTGCATAATTATCGGTACAATTTCAGAACATTTAGCACTATGCTTATATGGTATATAATAATCAAATAAACCTGGTATAACAGCATTAACATTACTTAAAATATATTTATTTAGAAAGATATAAAATGGATTTATAACCCATATTAATTGTGATATATATTTTTTAAATGTTTTCAACTTAAGCCTATCAAACATGGTATATTTAAATTCACCACATAAAGAATACTTAACCCAATAATAATCATCTCCTAAAGCGCATAAAAAAACTTTTTTATTATTAGCTTTTATTTTTCTAAAAATAACAAAATTAACTATAAAGCCGAAATCTGATAAAAAAATCGGGTTTATTAGTTGAACAATATCGTAGCCCTTTAACTCATTTAAAGATTTCTTATACTTAAATATTTGAAAAACACCCTTCAATCCCATAAAAGTTAATAATCTATAATAAAAAACCAATAAAATATTAATCAGTTTATTACTTGATGTATAATATTTATAATTAATATAAATATCGGCATTAAGCTCTTTATAGCCATCACCATTATGAACACATAAAACATTATATCCTTCTTCACGCAGTGCCTTTGTTAAATTAGTATGCACTCCTGAATACTCACCCATTAATAATATTTTCAATTCTGATTCTCTGCTAACTGTTTAAATATAAAAAAACTCATCACTATCCAATACATTGCATAGTTTACTAAATATGCAACAGAAACCCCCTCAAAACTAAAGAGTTGAGCAAATATATATGTCAATAGAATCAAACTAAGCGAAAAAATAATTTCCGTAATTACAAATAATTTAGTCATCGCCTTACTTAGCATCAAATAAGCCAATATCCAGCTACCAATTTTAAGCGAATCGCCTATCATTTGCCATAAAAATAAATCACGCATTGGCATAAATTCATGACTAAATAACAGGGTAATAATCCAGTCACGTAAAATATAGACCACCAATCCACCAACTAAAGCTAAAGGGAAGATAAATTTATAGCCTAAATATACTTCTTTTTTTATTTCATCTAAATGTGTCAGTTCAGCTAATCGTGGCAAGTAATAAACACCAAGTGTAGTTGTAACTAACATCAAGTATGCTGCACTTAAGCGAACCATCGCTTCCCAATAACCTGCGTAATTTAAACCAAACTCTTTAGATAAATAAGAACGGATCACCATTTGTGATAAAGGCACACAAATTGCACTAACAAGCGCCATAAGCGCAAAAGCCGCAAAATTCTTAGCAATTTGTGGCTCAATTCGTCCAAATAAATATGAAATTTTGAACCAATTGGCTTTATAACATAAAAACAACGTTACAAAAAAAGCAATAGATTGATAAATTGATAACGCGATTAAAGCACCATACAAATGATATTGAACAGCTAAAAATCCTGTTACTAATAAAGAAAGTATGCTTCCTGCAATATTTGCAACAACTAGTTTTAAAATCTCCTTTTTGCCATTTAAAATAGCTAAAAAGAGTGCATTTAGATTAAATAAAACCAAAAAAGCGGCAAACCACGCAAAAACAGATTGATACGCTGTGGTCTGAAAAATATATAGCGACAATTGTTTTTGAAAAACAAGAATAATGAGCGAAAAAATAAAACTAAAAATCAGAACTAGACTACCTGCCGCCCTCCACACTGAAATTTGCTGATGCTCATTTTCATGATACTCAGCGGTGTATTTTATGACTGCTGTATTAATCGCACTTCCTGCAAAAGTAGTGACCATTTGTATAAAATTTTGAAACTGCCCAATTGCAGCATAGCCTGCAGGGCCTACATATACAGCTAAAATTTTATTTAAAATAAACATGGTGGCTGTTTTAATTAAAACAGCCACCCCGTTTAATGCGCTCGTCTTTAGCAGATTCATTACTTTTAAGCTTGAAATTGATTACATAAAGCGATAATTTTTTCTGCGTCCAGTGCAGACAATGTAGGCCCCATAGGTAAACTTAGTACTTCATCATGTATCTGTTCAGAAATTGGATAACTTAAATTATTCCATTCTTTGTATGCTTGCTGTTTGTGTGGAGGAATCGGATAATGAATTAATGTTTGTACACCATGTTCCAACAAATATTTTTGTAAAGCTCCACGATACTCTGTACGAATTACAAATAAATGCCAAACATGCTGCTCATAAGTTTCTGCATTAACTTCCTTCAATGGGAGTTGAATTAGAGGATTTTGGATTCCATCTAAATATAAATTCGCAATAAAACGTCTATGCTGAGTTTCTTGATCCAAGTATTTGAGCTTGACATCTAGCATTGCTGCCTGAATTTCATCTAATCGACTATTCACACCTGGAACTAAATTTTTATACTTTTCATGCGAGCCATAGTTACGCAATGCTTTTAACATGGTTGCTAATTCTGCATCATTCGTTGTAACTGCACCTGCATCACCCAATGCACCTAAATTTTTTCCAGGATAAAAACTAAAACCTGAAGCATCGCCCCAGTTTCCTGCTTTTTTACCTTGTATTTGTGCCCCGTGACTTTGTGCGGAGTCTTCTAAAACCAAGAAATTGTGCTGTTTGGCAATTTTCATAATTTCTGGCATTTCTGCCAATTGACCATATAAATGCACAGGCAGAATAACACGGGTTTTAGCAGTAATAGCCTGTTGAATTTTAGCAGGGTCAATATTATAAGTATCAATATCAGGCTCAACTAAAACTGGCGTCAAGTTATTTGCTGTAATGGCAAGAATACTGGCAATATACGTATTCGATGGAACAATAACTTCATCTCCATCTTTAAGTTTACCTAACTCTTTCCATGCTCGTAGTGTAAGAATCAATGCATCCAAGCCGTTTGCAACACCAATTGCAAACTGTGTACCACAATATTGAGCAAAGTTTTTTTCAAAACTCTCCAGCTCTTTACCACCAATATACCAACCTGAATCAATAACACGACTACATGCATCTATTAACTCATTACGATATTGCTGATTAATATTTTTTAAATCAAGGAAAGGGATCATTCTATATATCCTTTAATAAATGCTGGATTGCCAATGACTATTGCATTTTCTGGCACATCTTTAGTAACAACAGCACCAGCACCTACTAATGCATTTTTCCCAACTTTTATTCCAGGCAATATAGTCGCATTTGCACCGATACTTGCACCCTCTGCAATTACTGTCTTTGCAAAAGAGTCAGGATATTGTTTCGATCGTGGTTTTTTATCATTGGTAAATGCAACACATGGACCGATAAAAACATTATCTTCCAGCGTAATTCCATCCCAAATATAAACACCTGATTTAACCGTAACATTGTTGCCAATTTTTACATCATTCTCAATTAAAGTATGAGCGCAAATATTACAATTCATCCCAATTTGAGCATTTTTCAAAACAACACTATATTGCCAAATACGTGTATTAGAGCCGATTGAGCTAGATTGAACATCAGCTAAAGGGTGAATAAACGGCCTATATACTTCTTTTAAAAAATCTTGATAATCACGAATGTAATCATTTTCGTCATAATGCTCACTTGCCAACACAAGTAAAATACAATCTTCTGAAAAATCATGCATTTCATGCCATACCATAGGTGGTATTTTTAAACCTTGATTAGGCTTGCACAATACAACCTCTTGCTTTTCTTTCCCACTATCCATCAACATTTTACAACTGCCTTGAAGGCAAAAAGCAATTTGCTGTAATTGTCTATGTGCATGAAATCCACGTGGAACATCAGGCTGAGCACCAAAAATATAATAAAGCCTTTGAATATTAAATGGAGTATTCTTATTAGCTTCAGCAACAACAAGGCTGCCACGGTGATCGCCTAAATTAGGTAATTCCACCCACTCTATAAGGTTCATATTTATTCACTCACCAATGAAATCAAATACTGACCATAATCATTTTTACTCATGCTCTGACCAATGTCTAAAACTTGTTCTTTAGTCAACCACCCATTATTCAAGGCAATTTCTTCTAAACACGCAACTTTATAGCCCTGACGTTTTTCAATAGTCTCTACAAACTGCGCTGCCTCAAGTAAGCTCGCATGTGTACCTGTATCTAACCATGCAAAACCACGTCCGAGCAATTCCACATTTAGATCACCACGCTGTAAATACATCTGATTAACTGTGGTAATTTCCAGTTCCCCACGCTCAGATGGTTTGACTTGTTTCGCAATTTCAATCACATCATTGTCATAAAAATACAAACCTGTGACCGCAAAGTGAGATTTAGGTTGTTTTGGCTTTTCTTCTAAAGAAATTGCACGTTTCTGCTCATCAAACTCAACTACACCAAAACGCTCAGGGTCTTTCACTTGATAACCAAATACTGTTGCACCTTTTTGACGGGCGACTGCCTGACGTAACATTGGGGTAAAACCCTGACCATAAAAAATATTGTCACCCAATACTAGGCAAACATTACTGTTTCCAATAAAGCTTTCACCAATAATAAAGGCTTGTGCCAAGCCATCTGGACTAGGTTGGACTGCATATTCAAGCTGAATACCAAATTGAGCACCATCACCCAACAAACGCTTAAAACCATCAATATCTTCAGGAGTACTAATAATGAGTACGTCACGAATACCTGCAAGCATCAGCACTGAAAGTGGGTAATACACCATTGGCTTGTCATAAATAGGCAATAATTGCTTAGATACCCCTTTAGTAATCGGATATAAACGTGTACCTGAACCGCCCGCTAAAATAATACCTTTTGTTGTATTTGACATTATGAATTTACACCTAATCTTTCGCGTTGGTAACTGCCATCTTGCACTCGATGACACCAGTCTAAATTATTTAAATACCATTGCACCGTTTTACGGATTCCAGTTTCAAAAGTTTCCGTAGGTGTCCAGCCTAATTCATTTTGAATTTTTGTAGCATCAATCGCATAGCGTAAGTCATGACCAGGGCGGTCTTTTACAAATGTAATCAGTGATTCATAAGTTTGACCATTGGCTTGTGGCTTTAACTCATCCAAAATCTTACAAATAGTTTTGACCACTTCTATATTCTGTTTTTCGTTATGGCCACCAACATTATAGGTTTCACCTACTACGCCTTCGGTCACCACTTTATATAAAGCACGTGCATGATCTTCTACAAATAACCAATCCCGAATTTGCTGACCATTCCCATATACTGGTAAAGGTTTAGCATCCAGTGCATTTAGAATCACCAATGGAATTAATTTTTCTGGAAAATGGTAAGGCCCATAATTATTTGAGCAATTGGTTACTATAACAGGTAGACCATAGGTTCTGTGCCAAGCACGTACCAAATGATCCGAACTGGCTTTAGAGGCAGAATATGGAGAGCTTGGCGCGTATGAAGTTGTTTCTGTGAACAAATCTGTCGTACCCTCTAAATCACCATATACTTCATCTGTAGAAATATGATGAAAGCGAAAGTTCTGTTGTGCCTCAACATCAAGACTCATCCAGTACTTTCGAGCAGCTTCGAGTAAAGTATAAGTTCCCACAATATTGGTTTGAATAAATGCTGCTGGGCCATCAATTGAGCGGTCTACATGTGACTCTGCAGCCAAGTGCATAATTGCATTCGGTTGAAAAGCATCTATTGCAGCTGTAATTTGTTCTGTATCACAAATATCAATTTGTTTGAACTGATAGCTCGGATGCTGATCAATTTCTCTTAACGATTCTAAATTTCCTGCATAAGTCAATTTATCAATATTAAAAACTTGATTATTAGTGTTTTGAATAATATGACGGATGACTGCTGAACCAATAAAACCGGCGCCACCAGTGACAAGAATTTTCATTTATATGACCTTAAATTTCTTTTTAAGAATTTTACCAACAGGAGTATAAAATTTTGCAGCTATTGTAGACATAAATTAAAAAAAAGATATTAATACAGTATTAAATTTTAACCAATCATCCAAAAAATAAAAAAATAAATATAAAAATCAAACAACTAAATTAAAAATGTAAATTAAAAATGTTTTGAAGATATTCAATAATTAGATTTTGCACTACAATCCTTTCTTAATAACGATGTATTAAAATTAAGGGCTTGAATGTGAAGTATCAACGCACATCCATTTTATTCACTATTTCAATATTATTCTCTGGTTGTACGCTTACTTCCGGTTTGCAAACCTATGATTTGCCTCCTCAAGGTAATTACAGAACCGATCAAGGCGCAGAGCTTTCAGTCATACAAATTACGCAAGACAATATTCCTCGTATCGAACTAAATAACTCTCAGAATTCCAATACTATTTTTCACTTATTTAACAAGCATCAACAAGTCTATAAATTAAGTCCAGGTGATGTTCTCTCAATCCAACTTTGGGCCTATCCGGAAATTACCCCCCCTATTCAGGATATTTCAAATGTAAAAGCTGCAGGTTATCCCATAGACTCTAGTGGCAACATACAATTACCTTTAGTGGGACAGGTACGGGTAGCCGGGAAAACACTGGCTGAAACCAATCGTTTTTTACGCAGTCAATTTGCACGCTATTTGAAACATCCGGATGTAGTAGTTCGAGTATTGTCTTATGAAGGTCGTCGCTATTTTGTCAATGGACAAGTCATGCGTAGTGGCCAATATACGCTAAATGATCAGCCCATTAGCATCTATACAGCACTCGGACAGGCAGGTGGTATTAATACTGAAACAGGTGACAATACCAATATTCAATTGATCCGGGAGGGTCAAACTTTTGACCTCAATGTACTACAACTAGAGAAACAAGGCCTATCTTTACATAATTTACTGATTCAACCGAATGATACTATTTTTGTGAATACCAAACAGAATCAAAAACTTTATGTTATGGGTGAGTCAAGTAAAAGCCAAGCCCTGGCTTTACGTGAACAAGGTATGACCTTAAGTGATGTTTTGGGTGAAAGTGAAGGGATTAATCCTTATTCCGCAAGTGCGGCTAAAATCTATGTAATGCGCACCGATTTAGCCACCAAGCAGTCCACTGTGTATCACTTGAATTTAAGCAGTTTTGGTAATTTAGGCTTAGCCAATCAATTCCAAATGAAAAAAAATGACATCGTTTATATTGATGCGACTGGATTAACGCGCTGGCAACGTATTGTCAACCAGATTATTCCGTTCTCTAGTGCACTTTATAGCTTTGATCAACTGGGTAAATAAAATATGCAAATTCGGAATATTTTGGTGGTCTGTGTAGGAAATATTTGTCGTAGTCCAATGGGTGAGTTTTTTCTCAAGAAAAATCATCCTAACTTACACATTGAATCTGCTGGTCTTTCTGCCATGGTAGGCCATACTGCGGATGATAAGGCCATTGCAAGTATGGCAAGAAAATCAATTGACATGAGATCACATGTCGCAAAACAAATTGATGCCCACTTAATCAAAACTGCAGATTTAATTTTAGTAATGAGCTCAAATCAACAAAAACATATAGAAAAAACTTGGCCATTTGCTAAAGGTAAAGTATTTCGTTTAGGACATTGGCAAGGTCATAATGTTCCAGATCCTTATAAGCTTGATCAAGCATTTTTTGAAGAAACATGTAATAACATCGAATCTTATGTTTCGGATTGGCAATCACATATTTAATTTTATCTAGTAGTTTATCCATGAATCAAAATTCAAGTACTAATGACGATACCATTGACTTAAAAGAATTATTTTTTTCGTTAATTGCACAATGGAAAGTGATCGCGCTTTGTATCATACTGAGCTTAACCTTCGCATTACTTTATTTACGTGTTACTCCCTCAATTTATTCTGCTGATGCAATGGTTCTAGTAGAGGATAATAAAGGCGCTGGAGCTGCTGCCCTCTTGGGTGGGTTGAGTGATGCTATTCCAGGGGAAATGGGGGGGAAATCTCCCGCAGATGCTGAGATTGAAATATTAAACTCACGCATGATTTTGGGACAAACGATTCAAAATTTGCACCTTGATATCCAAATTAAAGATAATAGTAATACTTTATTTAATCGTCTGATTAAAAACGACAAAGCTGAAGTTCTTTATAAAAAGGATATGGTGGTTTTCCAAAAAGAAAATCAAGCCTTCTTAATCAAAACATTAAAAATTCCAAATTACTATCTAGATAAAAAATTAGAGTTAAAATTCACGGATAACAACCAGTTTACTTTCTCTTATAAAGATGAAGTGATATTTAAAGGTCAATTGAATTCGAGCAATCAAGCCATAGACTCTAAGGGACTTTGGGAAGTTGTAATATTTAATAAGTCTCCGTTTAAAGAAACATTTACTATTACTAAACTTGCACTACCTACAGCAATGCAATTCTTAAAAAATGACTATGGTGTAGCAGAGAGAGGGAAAAACTCCGGTGTTATTGGTCTAAATTATAATGGCAATGATAAGGAACATATTACTCAAGTTCTGAATAATATTTTATCCGTCTATCAAATACAAAATATTCAACGCAAGTCTTTAGAATCTAAACAAACTTTAAATTTTTTAAACAAACAGCTGCCGGAACTTAAACAGCAACTTGAGGAATCAGAAATCAAGTTCAACCGTTTCCGTGAGCAATACAATACTATTGATGTAACTCAAGAAGCCGAGTTAATGTTAAAGCAAAATGTTGAACTGGAAAAGATGAAAATCCAATTACAACAACAGCAAGCGGAACTTTCTTCAAAATATACCCCTGATCACCCTCTAATGTCAGCCATTAATGCTCAACTTGCTGAAATTAGTCAGAAAACATCAGAAATGACACAGTCTATTAAGCGTTTACCAGAAACACAACGATTATATTTACAGCTATATCGAGATGTAAAAGTAAATACTGAGCTTTATACCGCATTATTAAATAGTTATCAGCAATTGAAAATTGCAGAGGCTGGTGAAATTGGTAATGTCAGAGTTATTGACCAAGCTGTTGAACCCGTTAAGCCAATTAAACCCAAGTCATTAATTACAATAATTTTATCAATTTTTGCTGGTGGTTTTATTGGAGTATTAATTGCACTATTACGAAATATGATGCGTTCAGGCATTAAAGACGCAGCGCAAATTGAAAATGAGCTTGATCTGCCAGTCTATGCCACTGTACCGCGCTCTGTTATTCAAGAAAGTCGTATTAAACTATTAAAGAAGAAAAAGAATATTCCTATTCTTGCGGTTAAAGATAGCAGTGATATCGCGATTGAAAGTCTCCGTAGCATGCGAACAGCAATTCATTTTGCCTTAATGAATGCGACCAATAATGTGATTGCAATTTCTGGCCCTGCACCTGAAATTGGAAAATCATTCATTACCACTAACCTTGCTACTATTTTAGCGCAAGGGGGAAAACGGGTTCTGGTCATTGATGGTGATCTACGTCGTGGCTATTTACATAAGTACTTTAATGCCGAAGTGCAACCAGGTTTAGCAGAATTATTGAATCACCAAAATAGCTATGAAGAGGTGGTGCAAAATTCAACTGTAGATAACCTGTTTTTTGTGACACGTGGTAAGAGTCCGGTTAACCCGTCTGAACTATTAAGTACAGATCAATTCAAAACTTTCCTAGATCAGGCCTCTGCTCATTTTGATCATATCCTGATTGACACGCCACCCGTCCTTGCAGTGACCGATGGTATTATTATTGCGCAATATGCGGGTGTAAATTTATTGATTGCCCGTCATGGTAAAACACAAATCAAAGAGCTGGAAATCACTGTGAACCGTTTTGAACAGGCCAATGTCAAAGTTAATGGCGTGATTCTGAATGATGTACAAAAAGGTGCGGCTGGTAGCTATGGTTATAATTATGCTTATGCTTATACCGCAAATAAAGACAATGACTAATTCATTGTAAGCTTTGATTTCACATCCTGCCTTGAGCAGGGTGTGAAATCACCCTCTATTACATTTATCTCAAATGATCATTGTTGAAAAAATCAACTAAAAACCCTATCGTGGTTACAGTTTAAAACTCTTGAGAATATACAAAAATGTTACCCAAAACACTGCTCGCCAGCTTGGCATTAAGCTCCTCACTAACCTTTGCTCAAGGCATCGTTTTAAATGACCAAAACCTGCGCACCGATTTAAACTGGTTAAATCAGCAAGGTGTGATTCAAGTTAGCACTTCGACCTGGCCAATGAGTGGTGATGAAATCCAACGCGCCCTTTCTCAGGCCCAAGTCAGCAATAATAATCAGCAAAGAGTCATTGATTCAGTCATGGCTCATTTGAATACCAACAACCAGTTACTTAAAGCATCACTATTTGCAGAGACAGATCAAAAAAATATTCCTCAAGCCTTTGGCGATCAGCAAAAAGCGCAATACCAGGCGAGTGTAGAGTTGAATACAGGCAATCAAAATTGGGATGCCAGACTGCGCGTGAATGCAGAAAAAGACCCCCAGATTGATAATGATCAAGATGTGAATGTGGAAGAGTCTTACCTCGCAGTTAAATTGTGGAATCAATGGCTGATTGCTGGACAAATTCCGACCTACTGGGGACCCGGTCATGATGGCAGCTTAATTCGGGGTGATGCCAGTCGTCCTGTGTATGGTGTGACCATGCAGCGTGCCGAACAGGATGCTTTTACAAACAAATGGCTCTCCTGGATTGGACCTTGGCAATATCAAGCCTTTGCCGGACAACTGGATGACTACGATGCTGTACCTGATGCTAAATTAATTGGCTTACGTGTCACCGCACAACCTTTACCCTATTTGGAGCTGGGTGCATCACGTGCTATTCAATGGGGGGGTGAAGGACGACCTGAAAGTCTGAGCTCACTTTGGGATGCTTTTGTAGGTAATAAAGACAATGGTGGCACAGGTGAACCTGACCCATCCAATCAAATCGCCGGTTTTGATGCACGCTTAAATCTACAGCCACTGCTGCAAGTCCCAATGGGGATGTATGCACAATATATTGGTGAAGATGAGGCCGGTGGCTTACCAGCCAAAAAAATGTATTTGGCTGGGGTCGATTATTCTTCTAGCTATAATAATATGCCTTTCCAGCTATATACCGAATGGGCAGACACCCGCACCAATGGCAAGGCCCAAGGTATTTCTTATAATCACACCAATTATATTGGTGGTTTTTATCAACATGGTTACCCATTAGCACATGCAATGGGTAGTGATGGTCAAATGGTTTCTGTGGGTGGTGATATTCGTTTCGATCGCCTGAACCGTGTTAATGCTCGAGTGCTGTTTGCCAAGTTGAATGAATCCAACCGAACTACTAATTTAGCTTTTCCAATCCAAGATGAATTAAAAGCTGTTGATGTGAGCTGGACCCATTATTTACGCCCCAATATTCCCCTGAAATTAAATGGCTGGATCAGTGATTCAGACCTACTTGGTAATGATGGTGGTGCATCGATTGGAATTGAATTTCCTTTAGAAAAAAGCTTGTTTTCCTACTAAGCTCTTTGCAAAATATAATTTCGGTTGAGGCAGTCATTGATCCTAGACATTCTCCAACAATGATTAAGTTCTGAAAAATAAAAAACCAGCGATTGCTGGTTTTTTTATTTCTTTAAACTTCAACACAACTGCGATGTCCGCTTGCTAAAAAACCACCCATTCTGCAAGATTTCTCAAAATTTTCTGCTAAGATGGAATGAACCTCAACGATAACATTAGATTGGAATAATACATGAGTAAGGCCTTACCGATTGCTGTCGCTGTTCTTTTAGGCGGTGCCGCGCTAGTACCTGTTTACTATGCAACTCAAAACCCAGCTGCTCAAACCACAAAAGCATCTAAAGATGCCTCTGCTGTTTCTAAAATTAGCTATGCACTCGGTTATGAAGTCGCTCATCAAACTCCACCTGAGCTGGATATTAACAGCTTTGTGACAGGCGTTCGCGAAGGTCATGCCCGTACCGCTCCTGCTTATACTGAAGAAGAATTACAAGCAGCTTATGAGCAGTTCCAAAAAGAAATGCAGCAGAAGCAAGTGGATAGTGCCAAACAGGCTCAGGCATCAAGTGATACTTTCCTGACCGAAAATGCCAAAAAAGCTGGAATAAAAACTACAGTATCTGGTTTGCAATATTTAGTGACCAAAGAAGGTACGGGCAAGCAGCCTGCAGCAACTTCAATTGTGAAAGTACATTACACAGGGAAATTAGTTGATGGTACCGTGTTTGACAGTTCGGTTGAACGTGGCGAGCCGATTGAGTTCCCACTCAATCAGGTCATTCCAGGCTGGACCGAAGGTCTGCAACTGATGAAAGAAGGCGGTAAAGCAACCCTGTATATTCCATCTAAACTGGGTTATGGCGAACAGGGCGTGCCAGGTACGATTCCTCCACACAGTACTTTGATTTTTGATGTGGAACTCATTGAAGTAAAATAATCCACGAAAAGGAGAGCAACGCGCTCTCCTTTATTTTGAGAATTAATCATGAAAATACAAACAAGTTTGATGGTTTTACTGCTGAGTTCTGGCAGTCTGTTTGCCAAAGAAGTCACCAATAAAAGCCCTGAGGCTGAACAGGTCGGCTACAGCTTTGGTTATCTGATGGGAAAAAGTAATGCTGACTCCTTACAAGGCATTGATCTGGATGCCTTCAGCGCCGGTTTAAAAGCGGCAGCTGCTGGTAAACAGGCGACTTTAAGTGAAGAAGACATGGCGCGGGTCTTGACCCAGTTTAAGCGTCAGGCTGAAGCCAAAGAGCTGATTACCCTGAAAAAGCAGGCGGATGAAAATGCCAAAATTGGTCAGGCTTTTCTGGCTGAAAATGCAAAAAAATCGGGGATAAAAACCACCAAATCAGGCCTGCAATATCAGATTCTTCAGGAAGGCAAAGGCAAATCGCCGAGCGCAAATAGTAATGTCCGCGTACATTATGAAGGCCGTTTGATCGATGGTACGGTTTTTGATAGCTCGATTGCCCGTAATCAGCCCGTGGTATTTCGTACCACCCAGGTCATTACCGGCTGGACCGAAGGTTTACAGCTGATGAAAGAAGGTGCCAAATATCGTTTCTTCATTCCGGCCGAATTGGCCTATGGACAGATTGGTTCAGGGGATGTAATTGAACCGAACAGTACTTTAATTTTTGATGTGGAATTACTGGAAATTATTAAATAATAAGTCCTATATTTCCAGATCTAAAATCAGAGAGGTTCTATATTGACCTCTCTTTTTTTATGGGCTTAAGTATCAATGAATCACAGGTTTTCATGTCACATTCCGATCAGTTTTGCTATGTTATGTTTTAATCAAGCGATTCAACAACAATAGAGGACGTCAGCATGGCAGCAATCAAGACCCGCGAAATCCATTATACTGCGCAGGATGGCAGCCCATTAATTGGTTATTTTGCCGCTCCAGAAACAGATAAGCCTGTTGCCGGTGTATTGGTCGCACCCGAATGGTGGGGCCGGAATGAATATACCGAACAGCGTGCCCGTGAACTTGCAGAGCATGGCTATGCGGCCTTGGCCATGGACATGTATGGTGACAAAAAAGTAACCACCCATTCTGATCAGGCCTACCAGTGGATGATGCAGACGTTTGAAGATCCGGATACCATCGTGAATCGCGCTAAAGCAGCTCTGAATACCTTGGCAGCACAGGACGAAGTTAATGCTAAGAAGCTTGCAGCGATTGGTTTTTGCTACGGCGGCAAAGTGGTACTGGATCTGGTCCGTGCCAATGCCCCTTTAAAAGCGGTGGCAACTTTCCATGCCAACCTGTCTCCGAAAGCCCCGGCTCAGGAAGGTCAGGTACAGGCAGAAATTCTGGTGCTGCATGGTGAACTCGACAGCATGGTGACCCTGGATGATGTCGCCAGCTTCCGTGAGGAAATGTATGCTGCCAAAGTCGAGCATGAGGTGATTGTTTTTGAAGATGCCAAACATGGCTTTAGCAACCCGCTCGCCGATGAACGGGCCAAATCCAATGGCGTGGATCTTGGCTACAATGCAGAAGCTGAACAAAAAAGCCTGGCGGCGATGTATGCCTTGCTGGACCGCCACTTGGCATAAATAGAAACCACTATTCAACTTGTTCACAGGCTGAATTTTTAGGTATTTCATGAAGAAAAGAAAGATAAATCCTACCCAAGGAGAATGTGTATGACGGCTGAAACCAACTGCCCCTACTGTAATTTTGACGAATATGAGGTCATTGCCAAAAATGATTATGGTGTGGTGTTGCCTGAACCGAATTCATTATCCAAAGGTCACTGTGTGATCATTCCACTACGACATGTGGCCTCGTTTTTCGAAGTGACCGACAAAGAACGTAAGAGTTTGATGTCTTTACTGGAACAGGCACGCAATGAACTGCAATTACGCTACCAGCCTGCCGGTTTTCATGTCGGCTTTATTGATGGTGAAGTTTTTCAGGAAAAGGTAGAACATCTGCATATTCATATTATTCCGCGTTATGCAGGCAAAACCTTAAAGCTGGATGAGCGCTGGGGAATTAACGATTAACCGGATTCTTTATCAAAAATAAATGCTCTACGGAGCGTTTATTTTTTGAAATCACTCTCCTGTCCAAATAAATGAGCAGCTATTTTTATCCTACTTTTCACATTCCCACCCTGCTGATTCCGCTATACTAGCTGCTACTTATTCGGTTGCTAGGTGTTCATGTTTGTATTTTCAGATGCCCTGTTGGAATGGTTTGATGTGCATGGTCGTCATGACTTGCCCTGGCAGGTGACAGATGATCCCTATAAAGTCTGGGTCTCTGAAATCATGTTGCAGCAAACCCAGGTCAAAACTGTACTGCAATATTTCGAACGATTTATCCAGCGTTTTCCGACTGTTCAGGACTTAGGTCAAGCCTCATGGGATGAGGTTGCACCTTACTGGGCAGGTCTCGGCTATTATGCCCGTGCCCGGAACCTGCACAAAGCGGCCGGCATCGTAACCGCACAGCAGCAATTCCCTCAAAGCCTGGAAGAATGGATGGCCTTACCCGGCATTGGCCGTTCCACTGCAGGTGCCCTGATGTCACTCGGTTTACGTCAATATGGCGTAATCATGGATGGTAATGTTAAACGGGTATTGTCACGTTTCTTTGCTATTGAGGATGATCTGTCCAAACCGGTGCATGAACGTGCCCTCTGGCAACTGGCGGAACAGCTCTGTCCTATCGAACGCAATCATGACTATACCCAGGCGATTATGGATTTGGGCGCGACCGTTTGTACGCCGAAAAAGCCTTTATGTCTGTATTGTCCGATGCAGCAGCATTGCAAGGCTCATCAGCAAGGACTGGAAAATGAATTGCCTTTTAAAAAGGCCAAAAAACCAGTGCCGGTGCGCTCTGCTCAGGTCTTGCTGATCCAGTCCGGTGCAGAATGGCTCTGGCAGCAACGTCCTAATAGCGGCCTGTGGGGTGGTCTCTGGTGTCTGCCGATTATTGAAAATGCATATGAATTTGAACAGCAATGCCAGCAGCTGGGCCTGAAAAATATCGTCAAAAAAACCCAGATTAGCCACAGTTTTACCCATTTTACCTGGCACCTTGAAGCGATTGTTTTTGCAGTAGATCAGGATCAGCAGGAACATCTGGCGATTGAACTGCAAGGCTGCTGGATGAGTCCGCAAACAGCAACCGATGCCGGTATTCCGACTGCCATGAAAAAATTGATCACTAGCGTCAATCTGTGACATAGTCTGAATAAAGCAAAATATCGATCAGCTCAACATGAGCATTGCCAATATTTAAGGATGAATAAAGTGCGCCAATACCTTGCTTTGACGTGGATTGCTTTCATTGCTGTGCTGCTGGCTGCCTGTAGCAGTACACCGAAAAAATCCCCCGCTGTACAGCTCAATCCTATCCTCGTGCAAAAACTGAAAAGTATGCGAGTGCCGTCCTCTCTACCAATCCCGGTGGCACGTGTACAGGCACGTGAATTGACAGATACCTGGGGTGCTTCGCGTAGTCGCGGACGCCTGCATGAAGGTATTGATATTATGGCTCCACGTGGAACCAAAGTTTTTAGCGCAACTGAGGGCCTGATTGCAGATTTACGTAATAACAATTTGGGTGGTAAAGTAGTCTGGATTCTGGGTCCAGGCGGCTCCTGGCATTATTATGCGCATCTGGATGGCCATAAACGTGGCTTAAAAGTGGGTGACTATGTCAAAAAAGGCCAGCTGATCGGTTATGTCGGCAACAGCGGCAATGCCCAGCATACTGCACCACATCTACATTATGGAATCTATTTACAGGGCAAGGGCCGCGGTGTGGTCAATCCCTATCCCTATTTACGTTAATTTTAGGATATTTACATGTCAGAAGCGTTGATCAATCGTCTGGTGGAATTTGCTGAATCAGGCAATCAACAAAAAATTGTATTGAATGGTCAAACTTACCAGGGCTGGGTGATGGAAATTACCGAGGATGCGCTTCTGATCAGTACTGGTTATGCCGACAAGGCCGGTAAAGATATGTGGATTCTATTTAGCGATCTGGATCAGGCTGAATTGTCGTACTGGGACAATCAGCAGGATCAATGGACTGTGTTTAAATTAGGGTCTGTTGACACTTATTGTTCATAATTAACCCTATAAAGGTAGCCATAAAAATATACAGGCTAAAGCAACAGAACTTTGATAATTTCTTTTGAGCTTGTCATATCGA